>CAYTJW010000096.1:0-11800 GCA_964438135.1 uncultured Thermoanaerobaculia bacterium | reverse complement strand
GGGGTGTGGCGCGGCCGGGGGGGGCGGGGGGGACAGGGCGGGCGGGCGCGGGGCGGACGCGCGCCCCCGGCGTGGGCGAGGGTCCGGAACCACGTCAGCAGCTGCTCGCGCTGGGCCCGACCCTGCTCGGCCGTCGTCCGCAGGAAGGACATCGCCACCGGCGGCCCGCCGCAGCGGTACAGCTCGCGGGCGGCCGTCGGCCACCACCAGGCCTCGCCGCGGCGCAGGACCTGCTGCCAGGCGTCACAGTCGCCCCACGCCCCGGCCACGCCGCCGCGACCGAAGGCACGCAGGCGCGCCCGGCGCCCGCGGGAGGCGTCGCTCGTGCACTGGGCCTCGAGCCAGGCGCTCATGCGCTCCACCGACCCCTCGGGCGAGACCGTGATCGCCCCCTGCCGGGGGTCACGGAGGCGGACGGCGAAGGTCTCCAGCGCCAGCCCCTCGGCGAACGACACCAGCAGCTGCCGGTGCTGCGGTGCCTGCGCGACCTGGAACGCCCCCGCCAGCAGCTCCAGGTCCTCGACCTCGAGCAGGCGGTCCAGCGCCCTCGAGCAGAGCGGCAACGGGCGCTTGAGGACCACGCCCGACCAGCCCGGCAGGCGGCTGCCCTCGTTGTCGAGCAGCGCCGCCAGCCACACCTCGACCAGGCTGTGGCGGCGCAGGGTGGCTGCCACCGCGTCGACCTCCCGCGCCAGGGCGACGGCCGCGGCCCGGTCGACCTCGGCGGCGCCCGTTGACACCGGGTCGCCCAGCCAGGCGCGGTAGCCGACCGCCGCCGCCGCCCGCAGCCGGGGCGACGGGCTCAGCGCCCCCTCGCGGTAGGCCGGCAGCAGCCCCGGGTCGTGGAACGCCGCCCCACCGAGCAGCAGCGCCACCCGTTCCTCCTCGGCGAGGCCCCCGGAGCGCCACAGGGTCATCAACCCATCCGGCCCGGGCCAGGTGGTCAGGGCCGTCCCCTCGAGACCGTCCTGGGCCACGCTCGCGAAGTAGGGGCCCGGGAAGTACTCCACTCCCGGCGCGGGCAGGACCTGCGCCAGGGCGACGATCAGCGGCAGCGCGGCAGCGGGCGGCATCCTCGCGGGCCGGCGGGGACGGGAGCTCCCCCGGCCGGCACCAGGATAGCGCGTCCCGCCAGCGTGTAGGATGCGGCCGGAGAGGGGGTGCGGATGCGCGTCAGGCTGGAGGTCGCCTACCTCGGCGGCCCGTTCGCGGGCTGGCAACGGCAGCCGAGGCGGCGCACGGTGCAGGGCGAGCTCGAGCTGGCGCTGGCGCGGCTGACCGGGGGGCTGGAGCTGACCCTGGTCGGCGCCGGCCGGACCGACGCGGGCGTTCACGCCGCGGCCCAGGCGGCGCACGTCGACCTGCCGTTCGTCATCTCCGGTCGCGACCTCGTGCGCGGCCTCAACGGCCACCTGCCGGACTCAATCCGGGTCCGCGCCGCGAGCCGGGTCGGCCCCTCCTTCGACGCCCGTCGCTCGGCCTGCGCCAAGCTCTACGTCTACCGCGCCCGCTGGGGCCCGCCGCCGCTGCCGTGGGGCGGCCTCCGTTGGGCAACGCTCCGGCCACCGGTCGACCGCGCGGCGATGGCGGAGGCCGTGGCCCTGCTGCCCGGGCGCCGCGACATGGCGTCGTTCAGCGTCCCCGACCCGGAGACCGCGACCACCACCCGCACCCTGCTCCGCGCCGGCCTGGTCTGGCGGCCGCGGGGCGTGGTCCTGTCCTTCCTCGGCGACGCCTTCCTCCGCTATCAGGTCCGCCGCATGGTCGGCGCCGCGCTCGAGGTCGGCTGGCGCCGGCGCTCGCTCGACGCCTTCGCCGCCCTGCTCGAGCGCCCGACGCCGGGGGCTCGCCTGCTGACCGCACCGGCCCGCGGCCTGACCCTGGAGAGGGTCTACTACCGACCGCCGGCCGGCGGCCGCGGCTGACGGGCGCGCGACCTGCCGCCGCCCGCTCCCGGTGGGGGACGCGGTCGTGGACCTGGACCTGGACCTGGACCTGGACCTGGACCTGGACCTGGACCTGGACCTGGACCCGGCCGTCGACCGGCGCCGCGCCGACCCCTGCGACACCGCCCGCGCCCCGAGGACGCCGCTGTCGCTGTGGTAGACTCCGACCTCCGAGGCCGGAGTGGTGGACCCCCTCGACCAGATCGCGCTCCCCGGCAGCCCTGCCCGCCTCTTGGCGGAGCAGCTCGACCTGGCGCGCCTGCCGCGGCACGTGGCGATCATCATGGACGGCAACGGGCGCTGGGCGAGGGCTCGCCGCCTGCCGCGGGTGGAGGGTCACCGGGCCGGGATCAAGGCGGTGCGGGAGACGGTCGAGACGGCGGCTCGCCTCGGCATCGAGGTCGTCACCCTCTACGCCTTCTCGACCGAGAACTGGAAGCGCCCCCGCGCCGAGGTCCTGACCCTGATGGGCCTGCTCCGCGAGTACATCAGGGCGGAGCTGGGCACCTTCGTCCGCCACAACCTCCGCCTCCGCCCGATCGGCCGCATCGAGCAGCTCGACGGCGCCGTCCGGGAGCAGCTGCAGCGGGCCGTCGCCGCCACCGCCGGGTGCTCCGGCACCCTGGTCCAGATCGCCCTCAGCTACTCCGGCCGGCAGGAGCTCACCGACCTGGTGCGGGGTGCGGTCGAGGCCGCGCTCGCCGGTCGGCTGGCGCCGGACGAGGTCGACGAGGCCTGGGTCGCCGCCCACCTCGAGACCCGCACCGTGCCCGACCCCGACCTCCTGATCCGCACCTCCGGCGAGCAGCGGGTCTCCAACTTCCTGCTCTGGCAGCTCGCCTACGCGGAGATCTACTTCACGCCCGTGCTGTGGCCCGACTTCACCCGCGCCGAGCTCCTCCAGGCCCTGCTCGAGTACCAGCGTCGCGAGCGTCGCTTCGGCGGTCTCAACCCCGCCGGGGAGGAGCTCGACGGCGGCGGGGAGGCCCGTGCCGACGCGTGAGATCGTCGGCTTCCTGCTCGGGCCGGCAGTCCTCGCCGTGATCCTGCTGCTGCCGCCCTGGGTCTTCCTGGCGCTGCTGGCGGCGGTCGTGCTGGCGGCGGCCGGAGAGCTGCTGGCCATGGCCCGGTCGGCCGGCGTGCCCTGCGGCGTCTGGCTGCCGCTTCTGACCCTGGCCGCGCTGCTGCTCGCCGCGTGGCGCTTCGACGCCACCGGCCTGGCCGTGGCCGCAGCGGCCACCCTCACCATCCTCCCGGCCGCCCAGCTCGCCCACCCCGAGCGCCCCCGCGGCGGTCTGACCGGGGCCGCCGTCAGCTGCTTCGCGGTGCTCTTCCTCGGCGTCGGCGGCGCCTGCCTGGGGTGGCTGCGGACCCTGCCCGACGAGCAGCTCGCGCCGCGGCTGGTGGTCTTCTTCCTGGTCTGCATCTGGTCCGGGGACTCCGGCGCCTACTACGTCGGCCGCGCCCTCGGCCGCCACCACATGTCGCCCCGCATCAGCCCCAAGAAGACCTGGGAGGGCCTGGCCGGGGGCATTGCCGCTACCTTCGCCGCGGCGGCCGCCCTCAAGCTCCTGCTCACGCTCGACCTCGGCTGGGCGGAGACCCTGGGCGTGGCGGCCATCCTGGCGGTCGTCGCCCCGGTCGGCGACCTGGTCGAGTCGCACTTCAAGCGCGACACCGGGGTCAAGGACTCCTCGACCGTGCTGCTCGGCCACGGCGGCTTCCTCGACCGGACCGACAGCCTGCTCTTCGGCGCGCCGCCGGTGCTGGCGTACCTGCTCTCAGCCGGCCTGCTGCCATGAAGCGCCTCGCCGTGCTGGGCTCGACCGGCTCGATCGGCCGCTCGACCCTGGCCGTGGTCGAGGCCTTCCCTGACCGCTTCCAGGTCGTCGCCCTGGCCGCCGGCCGCAACCTCGACCTCCTCCGCCGGCAGGTCGCCCACCACCGCCCGCGCCTGGTGGCGGTGGCCGAGCCGGAGGCGGCGGCAACCCTGGCCCGGGAGTGGCCCGACCTGGCGGTGGTCGGCGGCCGCGAGGGTCTGGTCGAGGCCGCCTGCGCCAGCGGGGCGGACATGGTGGTCGCGGCGCTGGTCGGCGCGGTCGGGCTGGTGCCGACCCTGGCCGCGATCCGCGCCGGCACGGACGTCGCCCTCGCCAACAAGGAGACCCTGGTGGTCGCGGGCGAGCTGGTGATGGCCGCGGCGAGCCGGGCCGGGGTCCGCATCCTGCCCGTGGACAGCGAGCACAACGCCATTCACCAGAGCCTCCGGGTCGGCCCGGAGGGGACGGTCAAGCGCCTCATCCTGACCGCCTCCGGCGGCCCGTTCCGGACCTGGGGCGCCCGCCGCATCCGCCGCGCCACGCCGGCCGACGCCCTCGCCCACCCGACCTGGAGGATGGGCCCGAAGATCAGCGTCGACTCGGCCACCATGATGAACAAGGGGCTCGAGATCATCGAGGCCCACCACCTCTTCGGCCTGGCCGAGGGGCGGATCGACGTCCTCGTCCACCCGCAGAGCCTGGTCCACTCCCTGGTAGAGTACGTCGACGGCACCGTCATCGCCCAGCTGTCGGTCAACGACATGCGCTTCCCGATCCTGTACGCCCTGGCCTGGCCGGAACGGTGGGCGTCGCCTCTGCCGGCCCTCGACCTGGCGGCGGCGGGTCGGCTCGACTTCGCCGCGCCCGACCCGCGCCGCTTCCCGGCCCTGGGCCTGGCGCGAGCCGCCCTGCGCGCCGGCGGCGAGATGCCGGCGGTGCTGAACGCCGCCAACGAGACGGCGGTCGAGGCCTTCCTCGCCGGCCGCCTGCCGTTCCCGGGAATCACCGCCACCGTCGCCGCGATTCTCGATCGGTGGCAGGGTCGAAGTCGCCCGCTCGCCTCCCTCGAGCAGGCCCTGGCGGCCGACGCCGAGGCTCGGGAGATGGCCCGGCGGGAGGTGGGCCGCCGGCGAGCGAGGGTGGGCGGCGCGCGGCCAATCGGGGTATGATGGCCGCTTCGGGGCCGTCTCGGCCCCGGGCGCCGGCTGTCGCGAGGGCGACGTCGCGGCGTCGGAAACGGTCCAGGGCATGGTGATCTGC
Organism: uncultured Thermoanaerobaculia bacterium; assembly: GCA_964438135.1. GTDB lineage: Bacteria > Acidobacteriota > Thermoanaerobaculia > Thermoanaerobaculales > Sulfomarinibacteraceae > CAYTJW01. The sequence continues at coordinate 6,774 of CAYTJW010000096.1, read as the reverse complement.
GCATGGTGATCAGCGTCTTCGCCTTCGTGTTCGTGCTCGGCGTGCTGGTGGTCCTGCACGAGGCCGGCCACTTCCTCGCCGCCCGGCTGGTCGGCGCCCGGGTCGAGGTCTTCTCGGTCGGCTTCGGCAAGCGGCTGTGGGGCTTCGAGCGTGGCGGCACCGACTACCGTCTCAGCCTGATCCCGCTCGGCGGCTACGTCCGCATCCCCGGGCTCGGCCCGGACGAGTCGACCGTCGCCGGCGTCGAGACGACCGCCCCGGTCGAGCTGCTCGCCCGCTGGCGCCGGGCCCTGATCCTGCTCGCCGGCCCGCTCACCAACGTCGTCGGCGCGGTCCTGTTCCTGGCCCTCGCCTTCGTCATCGGTGCCGAGGTGCCGGCCTTCCAGGAGCAGCCGCCCGTGGCCGGCTGGGTCGAGCCGGGCTCGCCGGCCGCCCGCGCCGGGGTCCTCGCCGGCGACCGCATCACCGCCGTCGACGGCCTCCGGGTCGCCATCTGGCGCGACCTCGACACCGCCCTCCTGACCTCGGGCGGGCACCAGGTGCGGCTGGCCGTCGACCGCCAGGGCCAGGCGCTCGAGATCCCGCTCACGCTGGAGAAGGTGACCCGCTACGCCCTCGGCTACTCCGGCATCGCCCCGCCGATCGAGCCCGCCGTCACCAGCGTCCAGCGGGGCTCTCCGGCCGAGGCCGCCGGCATCGCCGCCGGCGACCGCATCGTCGCCGTCGACGGCGAGGCGGTCAACCACTTCTACGACCTGGTCCGGCTCATCTCGCCCCGCCCCGGCGTCCCCCTGCGCCTGACCGTCCTCCGCGACGGCTCGACCCTCGAGATCGAGGTCACGCCCCGCGACGAGGGCGGCGAGGGGCGGATCGGCGTCCTGCCGGTGCAACCCATGGCGGTGGTCACGCTGGGGCCACTGGCCGCGCTCCGCGCCGGCGCCCTCGAGTGCTCCCGGCTGACGGTCGAGACCTACCGCGTCCTGACGAAGCTGCTCAGCTTCCGTGCCTCCCTGCGGCAGGTGTCAGGGCCGATCGACATCGCCCGCATCTCCGGCGAGGCCGCCCGCGGCGGGCCCAACCGCCTGATCTGGTTCATGGGCGTGATCTCCCTCCAGCTCGGCATCATCAACCTGCTGCCGATCCCGATCCTGGACGGCGGCCACCTCACCATCCTCGGCTTCGAGGCGGTCATCCGCCGCGACCTGTCGCTGCGGCTCAAGGAGCGGATTCTCGAGTACGGCTTCTACCTGCTGCTCGTGCTGATGGTCGTGGTCCTGTTCAACGACGTCCGCAAGGTCCTGCCGGAGAGCGTGCTCCGGCTCCTGAGCCTCGGCTGACGGGCGTCGCCGGGGCTCGCTCGACAGGTCGGCGGGATGTCGCTACAGTGGCAGTCGATGCTGCGCCTGCTGGCCGTGGCGGGGGTGTTCTGCGTGGCGGCGTTCCTGGCCTTCTGGCTGGCGCTGGTCAACACGGTCCACCGCGGCACCCTGACGGTGCCCGACCTGCGGGGCTCCTCGCTCGAGGACGCCGAGCAGCGCGCCCACGACCTCGGCCTGGTGCTGGAGGCCGACGAGGCCGGGGTGTTCAGCGCCGAGGTCGAGCCCGGGCAGATCGCGGCCCAGCAGCCCCACCCGGGGTACCACGTCAAGACCGGCGCCGCCCTCCGCGTCCGCCTCTCCCTCGGCAGGGAGCGGGTCGCGGTCCCCGACCTCTCCGGTCAGTCCCTGCAGGCGGCGCAGCAGGTGCTCGAGCGGGTCGGCCTGCTGGTCGGCGAGCGGGCCCGGGTGCGAGGCCAGCTGGCGAGCGAGGGGGTGATCGCCACCGGCCCGGCAGCCGGGGCCGAGGTGGCCCCGAGGAGCGAGGTGGCGCTGCTCGTCAACACCGGCGCCGAGCCCCGGCTGTGGGTCATGCCGACCCTGCTGCGCCGGTCGCTCGAGGCGGTGCAGGCGTTCTGCGGCGCCAACCACATCCGGCTCGGCCAGGTGCACGAGGTCCCCTACCCCGGCCTGGGGCCGGGGGTGGTCCTGCGCCAGTACCCGGCCGCGGGCAGTCAGCTGTCGCGGTCCGACATCGTCACCCTGTGGGTCAGCCGATGACGGTTCGCATCGCGCCGTCACTGCTGTCGGCGGACTTCGCCCGCCTCGGCGAGGAGGTGGCGAGCGTCGCCGCCGCCGGCGCCGACCTCCTCCACCTCGACATCATGGACGGCCACTTCGTGCCCAACCTGACCTTCGGGCCAGTGGTGGTCCGCTCCCTCGCCCGCCACGCCAGCCTCCCCCTCGACGCCCACCTGATGGTCACCGACCCGGAGCGCCTCGCCACCGAGCTGGCGGCGCTCGGTGTGGCGCGGATCGCGGTCCAGGTGGAGGCCTGCCGCCATCTGCAGCGGGTCCTCGCCGGCATCCGCTCGGCCGGCGGGGCGGCCGGGGTGGCCCTCAACCCGGCCACGCCCCTCGTTTTCGCCGAGGAGGCCCTGCCCTGGGTCGACTTCGTCCTGCTGATGACCGTCAACCCGGGTTTCGGCGGCCAGCAGCTGATCCCCGAGAGCATCGCCAGGGTCGCGCGTCTGGCGCGGACGGTCGCGGCGTCGACGGCGAACGGCGGCCGACCGGTCGACATCGCCGTCGACGGCGGCGTCGGGCCGGACAACGCCGGCGCCCTGGTCGCCGCGGGCGCCACCACCCTGATCGCGGGCAGCTCCGTCTTCGGCGCCGCCGACCGGGGCCTCGCCGTCGCGGCCCTGCGCCGCGCGGCCGCCAGCGCAGGCAAAGGAGAGACGTGATGCGAGGTTCGTGGTGGCGGGGAGCCGCGGTCGTGGTCCTGCTCGGCCTGGCCGCCTGCGCCGGTTCGAAGCGCGAGGACAAGCTGCTGACGGAGCTCGCCGACCTGGACAAGCAGACCATCTACGACCGCGCCGAGGCCCTCTACGCCGACAAGAAGCTGAGCCAGGCGCGGGACCTCTTCTCGTTCCTCTACGACACCTTCCCCAACGACCCCCTCGGTCACAAGGCGGCGCTGCGGGTCGCCGACACCTACGCCGCGAGGAGCGACAGCGCCAGTCAGACCGAGGCCCGCCTGCGCTACCGCGACTTCGCCAACCGCTACCCCAACGACCCCGACCGGCCCTACGCGCTGCTCCGCCTCGGTCAGACCTTCGGCTCCGCCAAGCTGCGGTCCGACCGCGACCCGGCGCCGCTGAAGGAGGCGCTCGACGCCTACCAGCAGCTCATCTCGCTCTACCCGACCTCGGTCCACGTCGACGAGGCGCGGCAGCACGCCGCCGAGCTCCGCCAGCTGTTGGCCGACCACGAGTGGCAGGTGGCGCGGTTCTACCTCCGCAACCGGCGCTGGCGGGGGGCCATGTGGCGGCTCGAGCGCCTGCAGCAGGACTACCCCGACTACGCGGGGATGAGCCAGGTCGAAGGGGCTCTGGCGCAGGCCCGGGCCGAGGTCGAGCGGATCGACGCGCTGCTCGGGGCGGAGCCGACGGCCACGCCCGATCCGGCTCCGACCGACCAGCCGCCGGCCGAGTCGCAAGGTGCATTGACTGGCGGTGATGGAGTGGAGTAACCTGGGGCGTGTTTCCAGGAGCGGGGGGAAGGGCCATGAGAGGCACGAGCCGATTCCTGTTCATCGTCGCACTGACCCTACCGGTTGTCGCTGCCGCGCAGTCGGTGGCCCCACCTCCGCGGCCCCTGCACCTGGTGGGTGACCACTGGACGCCCTACACGCCGCCGACGGAGCTCCCGCCCGGCAGCCGCGTGCACGTGGTCGAGCGGGGCGACACGCTCTGGGATCTCGCCACCAAGTACCTCGGCGACCCCTACTTGTGGCCGCAGATCTGGGAGCGCAACCCGTACATCACCGACTCCCACTGGATCTACCCCGGCGACCCGATCGTGATCGACGTCGCGGTGCAGGAGCCAACCGGGGACGGCGGCCAGCAGGCCGAAGCGGCGCCGCCGGAAGAGCCGACCGCGGCGGCCGAGCCCGGCGGCGAGGAGCTGCCCGAGGAGGAGATCGTCGAGGAGATCCCCTACCCGCTCGGCTCGAGCGCCGACGTCTACTGCTTCGCCCGCCTGTTCCAGGACGAGGGCATCTTCCCGTTCGCGGTCTCGTCGGCGGAGAAGATCCAGTACCAGAATCAGTACTCCACCGATGACATCCTCTACATCGACGGTGGCAGCCAGCAGGGCGTGCGGCCCGGCGACCGCTTCTTCGTCTTCCACCGCATCCGCCCGCTGCAGCACCCGGTGTCCGGCTCCGGCATGGGCGTGGTCTACCAGCAGGTCGGGCAGGTCAAGGTCCTCTGCGCCCAGGAGCAGAGCAGCATCGTCGAGGTGACCCTCGCCTGCGACCCGATCCAGGTGGGCGACCACCTGCTGCCCTTCGAGCCCGTGCCGGTGCCACTGGTCAATGGGGTGCCCCTCGCCGACCGCTGCGACGCGCCGAACGGCAAGCCGACCGGCTTCACGGTGTACAGCCGCGACGACCTCGTCGCTTCGGCCGCCGAGCACCTGGTGATGGTCGACCTGGGCACCGCCGAGGGCCTCTACCCGGGGCAGTTCGCGACCGTCTTCCGCGACAACCCGGTCGAGGGAATGCCGCGGCTGATCATCGGCGAGCTCGGCATCCTCACCGTCCACGACGGCTACTCGACGGCCAAGATCACCACCGGTTGGGCGCCGGTCGCCATCGGCGACCGGATCGAGCTGAAGTAGGCCGCGCTCGGCGCTGCTCGCGACGGCCCGTCGCTACCGCGGCGGGCCGTTGTCGTCCGTGCCGGCCCCGTCGCGGTCGTCGCCGGGTGCGCCGCCGTCCCGGCCGGCGCGCAGCGAGTCGCGGAAGTTCCGGATCCCCTCGCCCAAGCCCCGACCGAGCCGGGGGAGGCGGTTGACCCCGAACAGCAGCACCACGACCAGCAAGATCAGCAGCAGCTCGGGGAAACCGAGGTGGGGCAGCATCGCGACCTCCTCTCGCCCAGTGTAGCCTGGGCTGCCGCGCCCGTCACCTCGACTCCCTGCGGCGCCCTCTGCCGCCGGTGTACCATGGGCGCGAGCGGGGGGACGCGGCGGATGGAGGGTGCGAGCGAGACCGGGCGGCGTCAGGCGCCGGCGGCCGGCGCGGCCGAGCCGGCCGGCGCCGGGGAGCCGCGGCTCAACCTGGTCGGGGTCCCAGCCGAGGAGCTGCGGCGACTCCTCGCCCCGGAGCTGGACCGTCCCTTCCGCCTCGCCCAGGTCGTGACCTGGGTCGTCCTCCGCCAGGCCACCGGCTTCGAGCAGATGACCGACCTGCCGGCGGCGCTGCGCCGTTCGCTGGCGGAGCGCTTCTGCCTGACCGACCCGGAGCTGGTCGCCGCGGCGACCAGCGGCGACGGCAGCGTGAAGGTGCTGCTGCGCCTCGCCGACGGCCTGACGGTCGAGGCGGTCACCATGCCGGGCGAGCGCAAGACGACGCTCTGCCTGTCCTCCCAGGCCGGCTGCGCCCTCGGTTGCCGCTTCTGCGTCACCGGCCGCCTGGGCGCCGGCCGCAACTTGAGCTCGGCCGAGATCGTCGGCCAGTACCGGCTGATGGTGCGGCGCCTGGTCCCGCCGCCGGCCCGGGTCAACGTGGTCTTCATGGGCATGGGCGAGCCCCTGCTCAACACCGACGCCCTCGGAGCCGCCCTCGAGGTCCTGCGGCAGACCGTCAGCCCGCGTCGCATCACGGTCTCCACCGCCGGTGTCATCCCCGGCATCCGCTGGCTCGCCGGGCGGCCCCACCCCCCCAAGCTCGCCGTGTCGCTCAACGCCCCCGACCAGGCCCGGCGACAGCACCTGATGCCGATCGCCCGCCGCTACCCGCTGCCCGAGCTGATGGCCGAGCTGGGTCGCTTCCCCCTGCCCGGCGGCCGCCGGCTGACCTTCGAGTACGTGCTGATCCGCGGTTTCAACGACGACCCGGCCGACGCCCGCGCCCTCGTCCGCCTGCTCGCGCCGCTGCGGGCCAAGGTCAACCTGATCCCGCTCAACCCGGACCCCTCGCTGCCGGCCGGGCTCGAGCCGTCCCCGCCCGCGGCCGTGGAGGCCTTCGCGCAGACCCTGCGCGACCACGGCCTGACCGCGCCCGTGCGCAGCTCGCGCGGTCAGGACATCGCCGCCGCGTGCGGTCGGCTCAAGCGCGCGTCGGCGCCGTCGACGGGCACCTAGCGGGGTCCTACCGGCCGGTCGAGACGTGCACCGGGTCGGTTGCTCGCGGCCCAACCTGGACCTCGACCTGGTCCTCGACCTGGACCAGCTCCAGGAGGGCGTTCCAGCCATGAGGAGACGCACCGCCGGTCGAGGTCCAGGTCCACGCCCAGGTCCGGGTCGAGGTTCCGACCCTCCCTGCAGAGCTTGACTCAGCCGTGAGGACCTCGTTCCCTCAAGGGCCTAACCGACCGGGGACGCTCCCCGGCAGACCGCGACCAGCGCCATCTGTCGGCCCGCGCGGGCGCCGTCACGGCGGTACGAGGCGAGCTCCGGCGAGCAGGCGGTGCAGGCGCCCACCGTCGCCACCCGCCGCACCCCGGCCCGCTCCAGCTCGGCGCGGAGGAAGCCGCGCAGGTCGACCCGGTCGCCGGAACGCCAGCAGGCCTCCTCCAGGCCGGTTGCGGCCAGGGCGGCGATGACCTCGTCGCCGACCGGGTAGTGGCACGGCCCGACCGCCGGCCCGAGCGCCGCCTGCAGCCGCTCGGGCAGGACGCCGAAGCGCCGCCCGATCTCGGCCACGGTGCGGCTCACCACCGTCGCCGCC
>CAYTJW010000095.1:0-11805 GCA_964438135.1 uncultured Thermoanaerobaculia bacterium | reverse complement strand
CCGACGGGGCGGCGCTGGCGGCCACGGCGCGCGGCCAGATCCGGCGCGTCGACCGCTGGCTGCGCTCGTTCCTGGTCCTGGGCGCGGGGGAGGCGGCGCCGCCGGAGCCGGTCGAGGTCGCGGCGCTGGTCGAGGAGGTCGTGCTCGAGGCGGTCCAGCAGGGGGCGGCGGTCGACCTGCGGCTGGCGGAGGATGCGCTCACCGTGCGGGTGGTTCCGGCCGCGGTGCGGGCGGCGCTGGCCAATCTGCTGGCCAACGCGGTCGAGGCGTCGCCGGCCGGGGGAGTGGTCGAGGTCGTCCTCGGCCGCGAGGGCGACGAGGCCGTGGTCGCGGTCTCGGACCGCGGCCCTGGCCTGCCGAATGAGGTGCGGCAGCGGCTGTTCCAGCCGCACGTGACGACCAAGGTCGAGGGCTCGGGCATGGGCCTGTTCCTCGCCCGCCAGCTGGTGGTGGCCCTGTCCGGCGGGCGCCTGGAGGTCCGCGACCGGGACGGCGGCGGCACGGTGGCCGCGGTCGCCCTGCCGCTCGCCGGGACGGTGGGGGCGGCCGATGGCGCCTGAGGCGGGCGTGCTGGTGGTGGAGGACGAGGCGGCGCAGCGCCAGCTGATCTCCGACATCCTCGGCCGGGCGGGCTTCGCGGTGCGGGCCGCGGACAGCGTCGACGGGGCCCTGGCGGCGATCGCGGCCGCGATCCCGGACGTGGTGCTGTGCGACTGGCGGCTGCCGGGGCGGGACGGCGGCGAGCTGTTGGCCGAGGTGCGCGCGCAGAAGCTCGGCTGCGGCTTCGTGGTCATGACCGCCTACGGCTCGATCGGCCACGCGGTCGAGGCGATCCGTCTCGGCGCCGACGACTACCTGCCCAAGCCGTTCGAGCGCGACGCCCTGCTGCTGGCGGTGCGGCGGGTGCTGCGCACCCTGAGCCTGGAGCGCGAGAACCTGCGCCTGCGCTCGGAGCTCGAGGAGCGGGGCGGGTCCGGCGGCATGATCGGTCGCGCGCCGGCCATGCAGCGTCTCTACCGCACCCTGGACAAGGTCGCCGCGACCGACGCCACGGTGCTCGTCACCGGCGAGTCCGGCACCGGCAAGGAGCTGGTGGCGCGGGTGCTGCACGACAAGAGCCCGCGCGCGGCGCGGGCGTTCGTGGCGGTCAACTGCGCCGCCATCCCCGAGACCCTGATGGAGAGCGAGCTCTTCGGCCACGAGAAGGGCGCCTTCACCGGCGCGCTCAGGCGCCGCGAGGGGCGCTTCGAGGAGGCCGAGGGCGGGACCCTCTTCCTGGACGAGATCGCCTCCATGCCGCTGCCGCTGCAGGCGACCCTGCTGCGGGTGCTGCAGGAGCGGCGCTTCACCCGCCTGGGCGGCTCGGGCGAGGTGGCCTGCGACGTGCGGGTGGTGGCGGCGTCGAACCGCGACCTGCCGCGCCTGGTCGCCTCGGGCGGGTTTCGCGACGACCTCTTCTACCGGCTCAACGTGGTGCCGGTGGCGGTGCCGCCGCTGCGCGAGCGGCGGGAGGACATCCCGCTCCTGGCCGAGGCCTTCCGCGAGCGCGCCGCCCGCCGCCACGGGGTCGAGGTGGGCCCCTTCCCGCCCGCGGTCCTGCGCTGCCTGATGGAGCACGGCTGGCCGGGCAACGTCCGCGAGCTCGCCAACACCGTCGAGCGGCTGGTGCTGCTGGCCGAGGGGGGGCGGGTGTCGGTCGACGACCTGCCGGCCGAGGTGCGCGCGCCGGCCGGGCAGGCGGCCTGCCCGTTCCTCCTGCCCCCGGCCGGGCTGCGCTGGGACGAGCTGGAGCGCGGCCTGCTCGAGCAGGCGCTCGCGCGCGCCGAGGGCAACCGGGCCGCGGCCGCCCGCCTGCTCGGCCTGTCCTACAAGACCTTCCTCTACCGGCTCGAGAGGCTCGGCCTGGCGTGAGGTGGGGCGTGCCGACCCGCCCTCCCCATTTCGGGAGCCGCTCTCCCCAGATCGGGATGCCGCCCTCGGCGGCTCGCGTCTCGGCGGGCGCCCGCAGCATGGCACGAGGGTTGCTTTTGCCGGTGGCGCCGGGCACGAGTGACCCGGCCTGGAGGTAGGACATGAAGAAGACGTCGGTGGTGCAGGCGATCGTGGCGGCGGTGCTGGTGATCCTGGGCGGGCTGGCGCTGGCCCTGGCCGGCGAGGAGCCGGTTCGACTGGAGGTCCGCCAGCAGGCGGGCGACCGGGTCACGGTGGAGGTCAACGGCGAGCCGACCGTGGTCGAGCTCGGCAGCCTGCGGGACGGCGAGGAGAGGTCCTTCCCGGCCGGCGCGCACAGCCTCACGGTCCGGCGCTCCGGCGGCGCCCTGGTGGTGACCCTCGACGGCCACGAGCTGGGCGCGCCCGGCGAGGTCGAGGCGGACAGCTTCGTGTGGGTCCAGGGCGACGAGGCGAAGGTGCAGCGCAAGGTGGTGGTGATCACCGACGGCGAAGGCGGCGAAGGGGCGACGTCGCAGGTCCACGTCTCGACCGACGACGGCGCCCCGGGCGAGCACGTGCGCGTGGTCAAGATCCGCCGCGGCGCGGGCTCGCCCGGGGCCGAGGCCGAGCTGCTGGCGCTGGTCGGCGAGGGTGGCCTCGAGCACGCCCACGAGGGCGGCTGCCTCGACCGGGTCCGCTTCCGCTGCGCCGACGACGGCACGGTGGTCGCGATCGCCAAGGACAAGGCCACCCAGGACAGCTACAGCTGCCCGGTGTGCGGCCGGCCGATGGTCAAGGAGGAGGGGCCGCAGGTGCGGGTCATGACCTTCGTCACCGAGGACGAGGGGGCGAAGCCGGCACCGGCCGACTGACCGTCGCGCGGCGACGCGGAGCTTGTCGAGGGGCGCGGCCCGGCCGCGCCCTCTTGCCGCTGGGCGGCACTGCACCGCTGGCGCTCGCTCAGTCATGATGTCATGAAGTCATGATGTCATGATATCATCGCTGCGGGGAGGGTGACGGCGATGGTGACGGAGCTCGGCGTCGCGGACCTGAAGCGTCGTTTCTCCGAGGTCCTGGCCAGGGTCGAGCTGAACGGCGACCAGGTGCTGGTCGTCAGGAGGGGTCGACGGGTGGCGGTGCTGGCTCCGCTCGACAGCGTGGCGGCGGCGGGTGCCGCGCGGCCACGCCGCGGTCTGGCGGCGGCGGTCGGCGCCTGGGAGGGCTTCGAGGACGTCGACCGGTTCCTGCTCGAGGTGCGGGCGGCGCGGGACGGCGCCACCGACCGCGGCGTCGCCCTCGAGCCATGATCGTCTTCGACACCGACGTCATCTCGTACCTCCTGCGCTCGCGGCCGCCGACCGGGCTGGTCCGGAGGGTCGCCGAGCTCGACCCCGAGGAGCAGGCCACGACCAGCATCACGGTCGGCGAGCTGGTCTGCGGCGCGCAGCGGAGCCAGCGGCCCGAGTACTTCCTGTCCCGTCTCGAGGAGCTGGTGTGGCCGAACGTGCGCGTCCTGCCGTTCGACCGCGCGGCGGGCGAGGTCTACGGGCGGCTGCGGGCGGCCCTCGAGCGGGAGGGGACGCCGGTCGCCGAGCCGGACCTGCGGATTGCCGCGACCTGCATCCGGTTCGGCGCCCTCCTCGCGACCGGCAACCTCCGGCACTTCGCCCCGATCCCCGGCCTCGAGGCCGAGGACTGGCTGGAGGGGCACCGCTGACGGCGGGGGCCAGGGGCCTCGGACGGCCGAGCGCCTGACTGGGTTCGGGCGCCAGCCACGCCAACGCGGTAGCGAAGGAGGGGCATCGCCGCGCGGTCGGCCGGCCTCAGCGGACCCTCGCGGGCGCCCTGGCCCGGTGGTGTGCCCGAGTCGTCACGTCCAGTGGAAGGCGCCGGTGGGCGGCGGTGGCCAGCGGGCGGTTCGGCTTCGGTCTCCGGGCGGGGGTGACACCACCTGCTGGTCCGGCACCACGCCGTGAGCGTGGGGCGGCACGACGGGTTTGACGAAGCGTACGCGAGAACGTACATTGAATCGTGGAGGTGGGCTCGTGACCAGCATGACCGCGACCCAGGCCCGCAGCCACCTGTTCGACCTCATTCGGCGGGCGCTGCACGGCCGCGAGGAGGTCAGGATTCAGCACCGCGACGGCGGCGTGGTGCTGGTGGCGGAAGAGGACTACGACGCCCTGCTGGAGACCTTGGAGCTCCTGTCGCTGCCGGGGTTCCGGGAGAGCCTGAGCGAGGCAGAGGCCGACGTCACGGCAGGCCGCACCCGGCCACTTGAGGCCGTGCTGGGCGATGACTGAGGCCGCCCCGTACCGGGTCGTGCTCACTCGTCGCGCCGAGAGGGACGTCGAGACCCTGCCGCCGAAGTTGCGGCGCAAGCTGCGCCAGGTCCTGCTCGAGCGCGTTGCCGTCGACCCGCGGGGCAGCAAGAAGCTGGTCGGCGACCTCGCCGGATACTGGTCAGTTCGTCTGAACCACCGTGACCGGGTGGTGTACCGGATCGACGACGCGACACGCACCGTCTACGTCCTCCGCGCCCGCACCCACGACGACCTGTAGCTCTGCCCGGAGGGCACCGGAAAGCCAGGGCGCCGCCGTCGGCCCGCCGGCGACGGTTACCGTGCGCGGCAGCACCATGGTCGAGGTTGTGGCCGCCGACCTCGAGCCCGGCCTCCGACCCGCCCTGGATGCGCTGCCGCCGGGGCGGCCGCGAAGGTGGTGGAGGCGGTTGGCGGTCGCCCCCCGCCGGAGCCCCCGGTCGGCAGGCTCGAGGTGGCACCGGTCTCGAGCTCGTCCGGTCCGGGTGGCGCTGGTGGGCCGGCTGGCAGGGTCATGACGGGACGAGATCATGGCACGCCGGCGGCGGCTCAGTTGACCGTCTCGTGCGGGCCCTCCTCCCGCTCCCAGCGGGCGCGGAGGGCGGCGGAGCGCTCGCGCCGGCGGCGGATGGCGACCAGGGCGAGGAGAGTGATGGCGCTCCACAGGGCGGTGGTCGAGGTCAGCACCGGGACCCAGGTGGTCCAGGTCAGGCGGCGGCCGAAGAAGTCGCGCTCGGCAGCGGCCAGCGGCACGCCGGTGGCGCGGCGGAACGCCTGCTCGAAGCGGTCGCCCTCGGCCACCGCGGCGAGCACCCTGGCGGTGACGTCGGCGCCGAAGCGCTGCCGCAGCCAGCGCACCAGGGCCGCCGACAGGGCATAGGACCTGATGACGTCGTCGCGGTCGCCGGCGAAGCCGAGCTCGAGGTCGCCGGTCGAGGTCGGGCGGGAGGAGAGGACGGCCAGGGTGACGCGGGCCCTGTCCTCCAGCCCCCACTGCCGGGCGGCGACCGTGGCCACGCCCTCGTTGAACCAGCGCGGCACGGCGCGGCCGCGGCTCGCCCGCCACACCAGGACGTGGGCCAGCTCGTGGTGGAGCAGCGAGCGCAGGTCGGTCTCGGGGTAGGTCCGGGTGCGGGCCGGAAACAGGACCACGGTCGAGCTGGCGCCCGCGGCCAGGCCGCTGACGAACTGCGGCGTGTGCCGCGCCAGCTCGTCTCCCTCGGCCACCAGCACGACCCGCACCGGCGGCGCGACCTGCCTCCCCCCGGTCGCCTCGAAGACCGCCCCGAGGTCGCCGTCGCCGAGCCGGCGCACCTCGTCGGCGGTCCGCTCGAGCCCCGGCGGGGCCTCCACCACCAGCCGCGGGGCCGCCGCGGCGGCCGGCGGCGCGGCGAGGAGCAGGCAGAGGGCGAGTGCCCGGCGCACGGGTCCAGAGTAACCCGGCGGCGGGGGCGGCAGGACAGGGAACGGGTGCGGGCAGGGGCACGCGGAGGGCGCTCGACAGGCGGAGCGGGCGGGGCTAGCATCGCCACCGTGAGGGTCGAGCACGTCGTCGAGCACGGCATGGTCGTGCGGCGGCTGGCCGGCGCGGCCAGCTGCTCGACCCTGCTGTGGGTGCACGGCCTGGGCGAGTCCGGGCTGTGCTTCGAGCGGGCGCTGGCCGAGCCGACCCTGGCCGGCCTCGCCCACCTCGTCCCCGACCTGCCCGGCTACGGCCGCAGCCCGCACCCGGCCGAGCCGCTCACGCTCGGCGACACGGCCCGGCACCTGGCGGCCTGGCTGCGCTGGCGGGGCCCCGGGCCGGTGGTCGTGGTCGGCCACTCCATGGGCGGGGTGGTGGCGACCCTGCTCGCCGAGCAGGACCCGGGCGTGGTGCGGGCGGTGGTCGACGTCGACGGCAACCTCTCGCTCGGCGACTGCACCTTCAGCGGCCAGGCGGCGGCCGAGGAGCTGGGCTCCTTCGTGCGCTCCGGCTTCGACCGGTTGCGGGACGCCGTCTTCGCCGCGGCCCTGACGGACGCGGCTCACCGCGGCTACCACGTGTCGCTGCGCCTGGCCGACCCACGCTCCTTTCACCGCCACTCCCTCGAGCTGGTCGAGCTCTCGACCGGCGAGGAGCTGGCGCTCAGGCTGCGGCGGTTGCCGGTGCCGGCGGCCTACGTCGCGGGCTCGCCCGGCGGCGCCTGCGCCCGCTCCCTCGAGCTGCTGGCCGCGGCCGGGGTGGAGACGGTGGCGGTGGGGCCGTCCGGCCACTGGCCATTCGTCGACCAGCCGGCCGCCTTCGCGGCGGCGCTCGTTGCCCTGCTCGACCGCAGCGGGGCGGGAAGGGGAGCTCGATGGCACTCGAACTGAACGGGTTGCGGGCCCTCGTCACCGGCGCCTCGAGCGGCATCGGCGCGGCCTGCGCGCGCGGCTTCGCCGCCCAGGGCTGCCACCTGCTGCTGGTCGCGCGGCGGCGGGAGCGGCTCGAGGGGCTGGCCGCCGGCCTGCGGGCCGAGCACGGCGTCGAGGTGGCGGTCGACCAGCTCGACGTCCGCGACCGGGCCGCGGTCGCCGCCTGGTTCGAGGCCCTGCCCGCGGCCTGGCGGGCGCCCGACGTCCTGCTCTCCAACGCCGGCCTGTCGCGCGGCCTCGAGCCGCTCCACCAGGGCTCGGTCGACGACTGGGAAGAGATGCTCGACACCAACGTCAAGGGCCTGCTGTACGTGACCCGGGCCCTGCTGCCGGGGATGGTGGCGCGGGGCCGCGGCCACGTCATCCACATCGGCTCGATCGCCGGCCACGAGGTCTACCCCGGCGGCAACGTCTACTGCGCCTCCAAGCACGCCGTCACCGCCCTCACCCGGGCCCTGGCGGTCGACACCCTCGGCACCGGCGTGCGCGTCTCCTCGGTCGACCCCGGCATGGTCGAGACCGAGTTCTCGCTGGTCCGCTTCCACGGCGACCAGGCGCGGGCGGAGGCGGTCTACGCCGGCCTCGAGCCGCTCTTGCCGGCGGACGTGGCCGAGGCGGTGCTGTTCTGCGCCACCCGCCCGCCGCACGCCAACGTCCGCGAGCTGGTGCTGCTGCCGTCCGCCCAGGCCTCGGCGGTGCACGCCCACCGCCGGCCCGGGCCGGGCTGAGCCCCGATCGACCGGCGGGGTCACCAGCGGGGCGTCGAGTCGCGGCGGAGCTCGCCCCGGCAGCCCGAGCAGAGGATCGCGGGGGCGTCCGGGCGGTAGTCCCCCGGGTCCCAGGGGGTGCCGCAGCGGGGGCAGAGCGGCCGCCCCGAGGCGTCGGCGGCGGGCGCGGTGGGCTCGCCCTCCCGCTCGCCCTCCCGCTCGGCCTCGAGCTCGGCGTCGAGACCGTAGAAGTAGACGATCTCGCAGGCGTGGGAGAAGGCGAAGCAGAGGACGACCACGACCGTGCTGACCGCGGCCAGGATCGCCCAGCGCAGGGTGGCGGGCAGGTCGCCCTCGGCCGCGACGTTGAACAGCACCGCCAGGACCACGCAGGCCGGGATCCAGACCGCCAGCTGGGCCAGGGCGATCACGAACTGGAGCCTGAGGACGTCGGCCGCGATGCCGCGGGTCATGTTCCAGCTCGAGCGGATCGCCGCCAGGGGCCCGTCGCCGTGGAGCAGGGCGTACTCGTCCGCCCAGAACAGCCGCAGGCCGAGGTAGACGCCCGGCACCACGCAGGCCATGCTGCCGGCCAGCACGGCCGCGCCGACCAGCGCCCAGGTCAGGGCCCAGGGCACGAAGCGGGTCGCAACCTGGAGATGCGGTGACTCGCGCGCCTGGCCCGCGTGCTCGAGGCTCAGGACCGACCCGACCAGGGCCGCCGCGACGGCCATGGTCGCGAGGATGGGCAGGACCAGCATCAGGCTGTCCTCACCCCACAGGCCGCGCCACCAGCCGGCGAGGGGGACCATGGCGGCCGCGACCAGGGCCAGCGGCAGGGCGACCTGGTTGGCGAGGCGGGGCAGGGCCCGCCGCCACAGGCGGTAGCCGTGGGCGATGGGGTGGTCGAGGGCGTCGAGCAGATCCGGCTCGGCGGGCACGAGCGTCGACGGGGGCAGGGCCTCGGGCCCGGGGACTGGCACGGGGGGCATGCCCACGTTGTAGCACGGGCGCCGGCCGGGCGCGAGGCTCACGGCGTCCAGGCGTAGCCGACCTTGGCGAACACGGTGCGGTCGGTCGTGGTCGGGTCGAAGGCGTCGGTGCCGAGACGGTTGTCGGTGGCGCCGAGGAACATCACCGTGCGCGGGTTCAAGGTGTAGGAGAAGAGCAGCTGGCCGGTGAGGCGCTCGTAGCGCGAGTCGCGGCCGTCGGGGTAGAGGGCGGCCGCGAAGTCGTAGTCGACCTGCTGCGCGATCGCGCGCAGGAAGCAGCGGGTGTTGAGCTGGAGGGCGACGGTGAGGCGGCCGATGCTGGCGGTGTACAGGCGCCCGGCGTCCACGGTCATGCGCTCGTAGACCTCGTTGAGGCTGACCAGGAGGTGGGGCCCGAGGCGCAGCTCGAAGCCCGGCTCGACGCGCTCGCGCTCGCCCGGCCTGGCGCTCGAGTAGTCGATGCGGTCGCCGGAGGTGAGGTTGAGCCAGAGCTGGTTGCCGGAGCCGAGCATCATGCAGCCGTGGAGGAAGAGCTCGGTCTCGTCGAACTGCTGCCCCTCGA
The DNA here is from genome assembly GCA_964438135.1 of uncultured Thermoanaerobaculia bacterium. Taxonomy (GTDB): domain Bacteria; phylum Acidobacteriota; class Thermoanaerobaculia; order Thermoanaerobaculales; family Sulfomarinibacteraceae; genus CAYTJW01. The sequence goes on along the minus strand of CAYTJW010000095.1, from coordinate 2,897 downwards.
AGCCCTCGCGCGAGCGGGTGACCCTGGCCGAGGCGTGCGACTGCAGCGGCCCCTGGTAGGTGAACACCACCTGGCCCTGGCGGAGGAGCAGCCGGCCGTCGGCGTCGTCGAAGGTGTTGACCATGCCCTCGAGGCGCAGGCCGGAGTACCAGCCGCCCGCGTGCGGCAGCCAGTCGTAGCTGGCGCCGGCCTCGCCGCCCGAGTAGCCGACCATGGGGATGAACCCCTGGTCGGCGCGGAAACCGGGGCCGATGTCGCGCAGGTGGACGTAGCCGTCGAGATGACGGGTGTCGCGGCCGTAGACCGCCTCCACCGCCCAGTCGTCGAAGGTGCCGGTCGGCTGCCCGAACTCGACCGCGACGTCCTCCGGGTAGGCGGTCTGAGAGCGCAGCGCCAGGACCCTGACACGGTCGGTGTCGGTGAGCCGGAGGTCGCCGTCGACCCCGACCAGGCGGTTGAAGTAGGAGCCCCCCTCGCGGTCGGTCGCGATCAGGCCGAGGGTGTGGCGGTCGCCGACGTCGAGCTTGTAGCGCACGACCGAGTCGATGGTCTCGAGGTCGAGCGAGGTGGCGCTCGAGGTCTGGCTGCCGGGGAAGACGAGGTTGGTGGTCTCGTCGGCGACCACGTACGAGGCGACGGTGTGCGTCCCCTCCTTGCCGGTCAGCTTGACCCCCCACGCCGGGTCGCGGATGGTGCGGGTGTAGACGACCTCGAGGCCGGTGCGGAAGAAGTCAGCCCCTTCCATGAAGAACGGCCGTTTCTCCTCGTACTGCAGCGCGAACGGCTGGTTGACGTCGAGCTGCAGCGCGTCGGCCTCCACCTGCGAGAAGTCGGGGTTGACGGTGCCGCTCAGGTTGAGGTTCGGGGTCATCCCCCAGCGCGCCGACAGCCCGGCCTCGGTCTCGACGTCCCCCGCCTCGAGCCGGCCGTCCGGCAGCTCGGCGCGGGTCTCGGTGCGGGTCGCGGTCAGGGTCGGGTCGACCTCGAGGTTCCGGCCCGGGGTGATGCCCGCGAAGCCGGCGATCCTGATCGCCTGGCAGAGGTAGCAGTTGTTGTTGCGGTCGCGGGGGAAGGCCCCCATCTGCTTGAAGGTGGAGCGGGGGTAGCCGCGGATGGCGTCGAAGCCCCACACCTGGGGCCCCGGCGAGCGCTGGAAGCTCAGCGACCGGAACGGCACCCTCAGCTCCGCCGCCCAGCCCCAGTCGGTGAGGCGGGCGGCCGACTCCCAGATCCCGTCCCAGCCCACCGGGTCCGCGCCGGTGACCTCGATGCGGTCGACCTGGACGCCGTACGGGTTGACCAGGAGGAGGTAGTCGCGGCGCTGGTCGTCGAAGGTGTCGAGCACGACCCCCACCCAGTCGTCGTTGCCGAGCGAGTCCCGTTCCGAGAGGTGGGCGCGGATCGCGGACGGGTCGGGGTCGTGGGCGCGGAAGCCGACGTAGAGGTTGTCCGCGTCATGCGTCACGAGGACCTCGGTCCTCACCTCCGCGGGCAGGTTCTCCCCCGGGTCGACCTCGTAGGGGAGCTCGGCCGACCACGCCCCGGCCCAGGCCGCCTCGTCCAGCACCCCGTCGACCGCGATCGGCGCGGTCGCGGGCGTGATCTGGGCGGGCGGCACATCGGCCGCGGCCGGGACCGCAACCGCCAGGCCGGCCAGCCACAGCAGGACGACGTCGCCCCACCCCCTGCACCGCATCGACAGGACCTCCTCGCCTGGGGGTCGTACGGCACAGCGACGTCGAGGTTTGGCTGCGAAGAGCCCGTTCTCGGTGACGGCGCCGGCGGTCAGCGCGGCGGCGCCGGGGCGCGGTCGGCGGCGAAGACGCCGTTGGGCTGGACGAGCAGGACCCGGCTGACCGCGCCGTCCGCGTCTGCGACGAAGCGGACGCTGAACCCGGGCAGGCCGGCGAGGTCGAAGTCGGTGCCGCGGTCGGGGTCGAGGGCGTAGGTCGGCTGGCCCGGCACGGTCAGGGTCAGGGCGTCGCCGCGCAGCGCCACCTCGACCCGCTGGCCGACGCCCTCGACCACGTACAGGCCGGCGAACCGCCGCAGGGTGGCCACGTCGAGCAGCGCCGGGTCCGGCGCGCGGGCGAAGGCGATCTCGTCGACCGCCGGCTCGAGGGGCGCCCGCACCCCGCTCACCCGGCCCCGCGCGTCGGTCGAGAAGGTGAAGCGCACGCCGGCCAGACCCGGCTCCCGCGCCGCCTCGCCGGCACCGACGAAGGTGTCGTAGTGCCAGTGCTCGAGGCGCTGGCGGAGGCCGTGGAACAGGATCTCGAGGGCGCCGTCGACCAGCTCGACCTCGAGCTCGCCGTAGCCCGGGTGGCGGTAGAGCCCGGCGTAGTCCGCCAGCGGGTGGGACGGGGACGTGCCCGGCACCCGCACCAGCTGCCGGTTCTCTGCCGCGGCGGCGACCACCATCTCCACCGCCTGCCGTCGCTCCAGGCCCTCCCGCAGCCAGTCGCGGCGGGGCAGGCCGAGCACCTCGTCGGCCAGGGTGCGGACCAGCAGCTCCGGCACCGGCGAGCCGTCGGCGTTGGCCAGCACGGCGACGCCGAAGCGGTCGAGGGGGAAGACCGACACCTGGGCGGTGAAGCCGTCGACGTTGCCGCCGTGCTCGACCAGCAGGTGACCGCGGTAGGCGTGCACGAACCAGCCCAGGGCGTAGCTGGTGAGGAGCACCTCATCCTGGTCGGGGTAGGCGCGGATCGCGGTCTGGGGCGTGTGCAGCTCGCGCAGGGCGCCCGCCGACAGCACCCGCGCCCCGTCCGCGGCGGTGCCGTCGCCGAGGGAGAAGCGCAGCCAGCGGGCCAGGTCGGCGGCCGAGGAGGAGAGCCCCCCGGCCGGGGCGACCGCGCCGAGGTCGCGCGGCGGCAGGGCCCGCAGCTCGGCCTGCT
>CAYTJW010000094.1:0-11824 GCA_964438135.1 uncultured Thermoanaerobaculia bacterium | reverse complement strand
CAGACGTCCGTGGAAGGGCGTTTTGAAAGAGGCTCAGCTGTCAGCTCCCCCGCCCACCCCGGTGCCGGGTGGGGGAAGCTGACAGCTGACAGCTGAGAGCTGACAGCTCCTACCCGATCTCCAGCCAGCGGAACCAGATCGGGTGGTTGGCCTTGTACCACTCCAGGACCTCGCGGATGAGGGCCTTCTTGTCCGGCGGCAGGACCGCGTCGTCGACCGCGTCGAGGCGGACCAACAGGCGCTCGTCGGGCAGGAACTCGATCGCCTCCGAGGCCAGGGTCTGCAGCTCGTTGCGGATGCGGCCGGAGTCGGACACCTTGACCGCGCGGGTGCGGAAGTCCTGGCCCGAGTAGAAACGGTCGAGCAGGGGCGAGAACACCATCCGCATCTCCTCGACCGGCTCCATCAGCTTGAGGGTGGTGCGGACCGCGACGACGCCGTGGCGGGTGGCGGCGTGGGTGGTGACCCGGTACGTGCCCGGCCCGACCTCCTCCACCCCGGCGGCGCCGGTGTAGGGGTCGGGCAGCATGTAGCCGGCCACGGCCAGCACCCGCCAGCGCTTGTTGGGGAAGAAGTCGTCGGCGGTGATGGTGCGCTTCTCCACCGGCAGGCCGGCGGCGCGGGCGTTGGCCAGGATGGCGCGGTACTCCTCCACGTCCGCCGCGCCGACCTCGCGGCCGAGACGGTCGGTCAGGTCGCGGGCGAAGGCCGGCGACCCCGGGTCGAGGCGGAGCAGCTCCCGCTCCCGCTCCCACCCCACCTCGAAGCGGGACGAGAACAGGGCCATCGAGGTCTGCAGGCGCAGCACCGGGTCGAGGCTGGCCGCCTGCATCGCCTCGGCGGTGGCGGCGTAGCCGTCGACCAGGAACAGGTGCGGCCGGCCCTCGGCGTCGGTGAACGGCCCGACCCGGAACGACGGGGCGTAGGTGCCGGACTCGGTGAAGGCGGGCAGGCCGGTGCCCGGCACCACCCAGCCGTCCTCGACCAGGTGGGCGCCGAGGGCGCGCCACTCCTCCCACAGGCTGCCGATCCGGTGCGCCCGGGACGTGCCGCCCAGGGTCCAGACGTGGCAGTGCTCGGGCAGGATGCCGGGGTAGGCGGCACGGATCGCCTCCATCACCAGCCGGCGCGGGGTGAGGTAGGTGATCAGCACCGACCGGCCGGCCGCCTCCTCCACCACCGCCTTCGGCAGCACCAGGTTGCCCATGTAGCCCTCGTAGGGCTGCGCCACCTTGAGCGGCTGGTCGAAGAGGTGGAGCACGGTGAGCGGGCCGGTCGGCTCCCCCTTGGCGAAACGGGAGGTGTTCTCGAGGGTGTCGACCGCCGCCCCCCAGACGGTGATGCCGGCCGCCTGCAGCTCGCGCCAGAAGGCCTCCCAGGTGTAGCCGGGCTGGTTGAGCAGGCGGTGGACCCGCTCCTCGACGAAACGCGCCACCTGCGGCCGGGCGTAGACCCGGCCGAAGCCGAGCAGCGGGTTCGAGCCCATCTCCGGCGTCTCGCCCGCCTTGGGCATCAGGCCCTCGCCGAGGGAGACCATGACGGCGTGGTTCTCGGGCAGGCTGCGGGTCAGGTGCCAGAGCGCCTCGGACAGGGCGTAGGCCGAGACCGCGTCGGCGTCCTTCTTGACCCGGTTGACCCCCGCCTTGTCGAGGCCCCGGCCCTCGCCGAAGCGGCCGAACAACCGCGTGCCGAGGGCGGTGACGGCCGCCGCCATGACGAACGCCCGCTCCAGCCCCTCGCCGACGAACGAGAGGCGGTCGGAGTCGTCGCGGGTGACCCACTCGACCTCCACGTCCTCCAGCCAGAGGTGGAAGCGGCCGAGGATGGTGCGGGTGTCGAAGGCCCACTGGGCGATGCGGTTGCGCCGGTCCATGTCCATGGCTGCACCTCCTCAGGCCACTGTGCCACGCACCGCCGCCCCGTGCCAAGCCTCTGCCCTGGGTCGGCCGCGGCTCCGGGTTGGGTGGGGGAGCCGACAGCTGAGAGCTGAAAGCTGAAAGCCCTCCGCTTCCCGCGCTACACCCGCTGACGCCACCAGTTGAGCAGGTCGAGCAGGGTCTGCTCGAGGGGGATGACCGGCTCCCAGCCGGTGACGGCGGTGAAGCGACCGTGGTCGCCGTAGAGGACCGGGATGTCGGCCGGCCGCAGTCGGCCCGGGTCGACCTGGACCTCGACCTGCTGCTCGGCCATGCCGAGCAGCAGGTCGAGCACCCGGCGGACCGTCACCGGCCGGCCGGAGCAGACGTTGTAGACCTCGCCCGGGCGGCCGTGGGTCGCGGCCAGCCAGTAGGCGCGGGCGACGTCGCGGACGTCGGTGAGGTCGCGGACGACGCTGAGGTCGCCGACCTGGAGCACGGGCGGCCGCAGGTCCTTCTCGATCTCCGCCAGCTGCCGGGCGAAGCTCGACTCGGAGAACCGGTCCGGGCGGCGCGGCCCGGTGTGGTTGAACAGGCGCAGGCGGACGGTCGGGAAGGCGAAGCTGACGTGGTACTGGTAGGCGAGGAGGTCCTGGGTCGCCTTGCTCACGCCGTACGGCGACACCGGCTGCAGCGGGCAGTCCTCCCGCACCGGGCTGGCGGCGGCGTCCACCCGCCCGTAGACCTCGGCCGAGCCGGCGACCACGGTCACAGGCGACAGGTCGAGGTTGCGCATGGCCTCGAACAGGTGCACCTGGCCGACGGCGTTGGCGTGCAGGATCTCGCCCGGCGTGGACCACGACGACGACACCGTCGACGACGCCGCCAGGTGGAACACCACGTCCGGTTGCGCCGCCTGCAGCGCCCGCAGCATCGACGAGGCGTCGGTCAGGTCGGCGGCGACGAAGCGCACCAGCGCCTCGACGCCGCGCAGCTCCTCGCGGCTCGCGTCCCAGCGGTCGAGGCCCCACACCTCGGCCTCGGGGTGGTGCTCGACCAGGTGCTCGGCGAGCCAGGTGCCGGCGAAGCCGGCCACGCCCGTGATCAGGACCCGCACGGCCCCTCCAGATACCGGCCGAGACCGTCCTGCCACGGCGGCAGCGGCCGGCCGAGGAGGCGCTCGAGGAGGCCGGTCGAGAGCACCGAGTAGGCCGGGCGCCGCGCCGGGCGCGGGAACGCCGCGGTGGTCACCGGCTCGACCTCGGCCTCGCGGCCGAGGCGGCGGACGATCTCGCAGGCGAAGCCGTGCCAGGTGGTGACGCCGGCGTTGACCGCGTGCACCACGCCGCGGGCGCCGCACGCCTCGAGGTCGAGCAGCGCCTCGGCGAGGTCGTCGCAGAAGGTCGGGCACCCCTGCTGGTCGGCCACCACCCGCAGCCGCGCGCTGCCCGCGTCGAGCTGGCGGCGGATGGCCTCGACGAAGTTGACCCCGCCGCGGCCGCACAGCCAGGCGGTGCGCACCACCAGGTGGCTCGAGGCGGCGCGCGCCGCCTCCTCTCCCCGCAGCTTGCTGCGGCCGTACGCGCTGACCGGGTTGACCGGGTCCGACTCCAGGTAGGGGCGGGTGCCCGCGCCGTCGAACACGTAGTCGGTGGAGACCTGCACCAGCAGCGCGCCGACCGCGTCGCAGGCGCGCGCCAGGTGGTCGACCGCCAGCCCGTTGACGGCGGTGGCGAGCTGCTCCTCCGCCTCGCAGCGGTCGACGGCGGTGAAGGCGGCACAGTTGACCACCGCCCGCGGCCGCTCGCGCTCGAGCCAGGCCCGCACCGCGGATGAGTCCGTGATGTCGAGGGTGTCGACGTCGCGCCCCTCGGCGCTCGCCCCGCGCCGCAAGGCCGCGGCCAGCAGCGCGCGCCCGAGCTGGCCGTGGGCGCCGGTCACCAGCAGCTGCACCACCTCTGGAGCCCCCTTCCCGCCCCCGGGATGGTAGCAGAGCGCGGCCGGGGGTGCCCGCGCAGGCCCGGGGGCGGGCTCGGAGCCGCGGCGGCGCCGGCGGTGGAATACACCGCCCGAAAGGGCCATTATGGGGGGCGAGCGGGAGGGACCCCATGACACCAGCGGCCACGCCCGAGCCCACCCTCGAGGGAGTCCACGACGACGACGCCGGCATCATCCCGGCGGCGGACGAGGGGCAGGTGGTCGCCAACATCGCCGCCCACATGGCGGCGATCCTGCGCGAGCTGCGGCTCGACCTGGGCGACCCCAACTTCACCGGCACGCCGGAGCGCGTGGCCAAGATGTACCTGGAGATGTTCCACGGCCTGCGCGAGGGCGCCGAGCCCCGGGTCACCACCTTCCCCAACGAGGGCGACTACCACCACATGGTCATCGAGCGGGAGATCCCCTTCTACTCGATGTGCGCCCACCACTTCGTCCCCTTCTACGGCCACGCCCACATCGCCTACATCCCCAACTCACAGATCGTCGGCCTGTCCAAGCTGCCGCGCATCCTCGAGTTCTACGCCAAGCGGCCGCAGCTGCAGGAGCGCCTGACCGAGCAGGTGGCCGAGTTCCTGTGGCAGCGGCTGGCCCCGCAGGGGGTGATGGTGGTGGTCGAGGCCCGCCACCTGTGCGTCGAGATGCGCGGGGTCAAGAAGCCCGGCGCCCTCACCACCACCTCGGCGCTGCGCGGCTGCTTCGCCGACCGCAAGGTGCGCGAGGAGTTCCTCGCCCTGCTGCGGCGGCAGACGGCCTGGTAGCGAGGCTCGCCCGAGCCTGACCTGGCCTGGCCCCCTTCCTTCGTACCCGTGCCCGTACCCGATGGGGCGGGACCCGAGGCGCCCGGTCCTGCCGGCGCGGCGGCCCTCCTCTCGCACCGCCGCGCGCTGGCGCGCCCGCGGCGTGCCGGATCGGGTGCGGGTACGGGTACGGGTACGGGAGAAGAACGAGCGGGGGCGGGGCTACTCCTGGATCTCGCAGAACAGGTAGACCTTGCGCGTCGCCAGGAAGACGTCACCCTGGAGCTTGATCTTCTGCCGGACGGTCTTGACCTCGCCCCGCGGCACCGCCACGGGGTCGCACTCGACGCGCTCGAGGCCGTTGCCCTGCTCGTCCTCGAACAGCACCACCACGACCGCGGTCGCCCCCCGGTCGCGGGTGTTCTCCAGCTCCAGCGTCACCCAACCCGCGACCAGCTGGCCCGAGCGCACGTCTTCGGGGTCCTTGGGCGCGACCCGCAGCAGGCGCCAGCGGACGCCGTCGACCTCGACCGCCGGCATCAGGTCGGTGCCGACGGTGTAGGGCAGCTCCCCCTGGTAGGGGTTGGCCGACTGGGCGTACTGCTCGCTCTGCGCGAAGGCGACCCCCGTCACCGCCAGGCCCGCAACCACCAACGCGACCCGCCACGCTGCCACCGCCCCACCCCCTCTCCTCGAGCGCTGTGACCATTATAGGGGAGGGGACAAGGGGACCCTGGCTCTCGCCGCCGCGAACGACAAACGGCGCCCCCGGAGGGGCGCCGCCGCGTGAGTCAGGGGCAGGGTCGGGGTCAGGGGAGCTGCACGCCCATGCCCTTGTCGACCGCCGAGGCGTCGCCGGAGACGACCTTGCAGATCGACAGCTTCTCCTTGACCGAGGTGGCCTCGATCTGCGCCACCTGGGTCATCGACTGGTCGAGGGTCTCGCCGGTGTCGGGGTCGCGGATCACCTCCACCTCGCCGATCGCGAACCTCTGGCCGACCGCCACGCCCTCGCGCGACCCGCGGTTGATGTAGACGTTGCCGTCCTTGACCATCACCACCGAGCCGGTCCACGGGATCTTGGGCAGCTGGGCGACGAGGAACTCCACCGCCTGGGCGCAAGCCGCCTCGATCGCCTTGCCGACGTTCGACTTCTGGAAGCCGCCCAGGTCGGTGCCCCAGCCGTTGCCCGAGTAGCCGACCGACAGGCCCTTCTTGGTGGAGACGCCGACCACGCTGGTCGAGGCCAGCATCTGGCCGGTAGTCGAGTCGACGATGACGATGGTCGCGTTGACCTCGCCCTTGCCACCCGAGCCGCCGAGGCGGACGCGGCCGACGCTGAGCCCGCCGCCGCCACCCGCGGTCTCGTCCTGGACGTGGGTGATCGCCCCCTTGACCAGGAGCTGGGCCGGCGTCATCTGACCGGTCGCCGGCGCCTTGCCGCCGCCGGCGGTGCGGCCCGACGCGGCCAGGTCCTGCTCGCCCATCGCGGCCTCGCGCATGTCGCTCTCGCCGAGGACGATGAACTTGCCGGACTGGTTGAGCAGGTCGGACAGCACCAGGCCCCAGGCGTCGCCGATGTCCCACTGCCCGTACCAGCCGGCCTGGTTCTCGAACTTGGTGACCGTGATCGAGTAGCGCAGCCCGCCGGTCGCCTCGGCGCCGACCATCGCCGGCAGGGCGACGAGCAGGGTTGCCAGGCCACAAATTCCGATCGCTTTCCTCATGGCTTCTCCTCCGTCGTTCTGGACCCTCGTCCCGATCCTATTCCCCGGCTCCGGGGCTGTCAACGAGACGGCCGCGCCACCGTGCCACGCCGCCGACGACGGCCGGTCTGCGACGACAACCGCGTCGGCGGCGTCGCTATTGCGCCCCCTAGCTCCTGGCCGCCGGCCGGCCGAAACGCTGCGCCTTGAGGACGCACAGAGCCGCCATGTTGACGATGTCGTTGACCTCGACGCCGGGCTGCAGCACGTGCACCGGGGCGCCGATGCCGACCAGGATCGGGCCGATCGCCTCGACCTTGCCCAGCCGCCACAGCAGCTTGTAGGCGATGTTGGCCGAGGCCAGGTCCGGGCAGACCAGGATGTTGGCGTCGCCCTGGATCCGGGCCAGCGGGAAGCTCTCCTGGGCGGTCGACGGGTCGACCGCGGTGTCGGCCTGCATCTCGCCCTCGATCACCAGGTCCGGCCACCGGTTGCGGGCGATCTCCACCGCCTTGCGGACCTTGAGGGTGCGCTCGTCGACGTTGGAGCCGAAGTTGGAGTACGACAGCATCGCCACCCGCGGCTCGACGCCGAAGTAGTTGCGAGCCGACTGCGACACCATGCGCGCGATCTCGGCCAGCTGCTCGGCGGTCGGGTCCTGGTTGACGGTGGTGTCGGCGATGAACAGCATCCGGTCCTCGAGCAGCAGCAGGTACATGCCCGCGGCCAGGTGGTAGCCCTCGAGGGTGTGGTGGATCTGCAGCGCCGGCCGCACCGTCTCCGGGTAGGACATGGTCACGCCGGCGATGAGGCCGTCGGCGTCCCCCTCCTGCACCATCATGTTGCCGAAGTAGACCGGGTCCTGCATGGCCTTGCGGGCGGTGACCTCGGTCACCCCCTTGCGCCAGCGCCGCTCGGTCAGCCGGCCGGCGTAGGTGGCGAGACGCGGGTCGGTGGCCGGCTCGACCACCTCGACCGATCCCGCCGGCACCTCGTGCTCGCGCATCAGCGCCTCGACGACGTCCCGCCTGCCGACCAGGATCGGCGAGCAGATCCTCTCCTCGGCCAGGATCTTGGCCGCGCGCACGATCTTCTCCGACTCGCCCTCGGGGAACACCACCCGCTTCGGCGCCGCCTTGGCCTGGTCGAACACCACGTGCATCACCTGGCGGGTGCGCGACAGCCGGTCCTCGAGCTGGCGCACGTAGTCCTCGCGCGAGGCCCAGGGCTTCTTCGCCACACCGCTGCGGATGGCCGCCTCGGCCACCGCCGGCGCCTCCCACAGCAGCACGCGGTAGTCGAACGGCTTCGGGATCAGGTAGTCGCGGCCGAAGCGCAGCTGCTTGCCGCCGTAGGCCCGCACCACCGAGTCCGGCACGTCCTCCTTGGCCAGGCCGGCGAGGGCGTGGGCCGCGGCCAGCTTCATGTCCTCGTTGATGGCGGTGGCGCCGACGTCGAGGGCGCCGCGGAAGATGAAGGGGAAGCCGAGGACGTTGTTGACCTGGTTGGGGTAGTCGGAGCGACCGGTGCACATGAGGATGTCGGAGCGGACCGCCAGCGCCTCCTCGGGGGTGATCTCGGGGTCCGGGTTGGCCATGGCGAAGATGACCGGGTCGCGCGCCATGGTGCGGACCATGTCCTGGGTCAGCATGCCCTTGGCCGAGACGCCGGTGAAGACGTCGGCGCCGCGCATGGCGTCGGCCAGGGTACGGGCGTCGGTGTCGCGGGCGAAGCGCTCCTTGTACGGGTTCATGCCCGCGGTGCGGCCCGTGTAGATCACCCCCTTGGTGTCGACCATGAGCAGGTTCTCGGGGCGGACGCCGAGCTTGAGGTAGAAGGTGGCGCAGGCGATGCCGGAGGCGCCGGCGCCGCAGAACACGACCTTGACCTCGTCGATCCGCTTGCCCACCACCTCCATGGCGTTGAGCAGGGCGGCGCCGGAGATGATCGCCGTGCCGTGCTGGTCGTCGTGGAAGACCGGGATGCCCATGGTGGCCTTGAGCGTCTCCTCGATCTCGAAGCACTCGGGCGCCTTGATGTCCTCCAGGTTGATGCCGCCCAGGGTCGGCTCGATCAGCTGGCAGAAGCGGATGATCTCCTTGGGGTCCTTGCTCGCCAGCTCGATGTCGAACACGTCGATGTCGGCGAAGCGCTTGAAGAGGACGCCCTTGCCCTCCATCACCGGCTTGCCGGCCATGGGGCCGATGTCGCCCAGGCCGAGCACCGCGGTGCCGTCCGAGATCACCGCCACCAGGTTGCCCTTGTTGGTGTACTCGTAGACCAGCTCCGGGTCGCGCGCGATTTCCAGGCACGGCTCGGCCACGCCCGGCGTGTAGGCCATCGACAGGTCGCGCTGGGTCACGCAGGGCTTGGTTGGCACCACCTGCGTCTTGCCGTGGCGCTTGCCAGTGTGGTAGGCGAGGGACTCTTCACGGGTGACCTTCTTCATCGCGGTGACTCCTCCTGGGTTTCCTCAGGCTCCGACATCGCCCGACGTGGGCAGTGAGTACACGGGACGGGAGGATACGACCTCCCCCGGCGCCGGTCAACCACGGCCGCGGCCGACCGCCGCCGCCCCGTGCGGCCGGGCGGGCGAGGGAGCCGGCGGCTGCCGCCTCAGCCCGCCCGCCGCCGGTGGCGGGCCAGGGCCAGCTCGACCAGCTCGTCGAGCAGCCGCGGGTAGGCCAGGCCAGACAGCCCCCACAGCCTCGGGTACATCGAGATCGAGGTGAAGCCGGGGATGGTGTTGAGCTCGTTGACCCACAGCCTCCCGCTCGAGCGCTCCAGGAACATGTCCGCCCGCGCCATGCCGGCGCAGCCGAGGGCGCGAAACGCCCGCAGGGCGAGGTCGCGCACCGCGGCCCCCTGCTCCGTCTCGAGCGGCGCCGGCGCCAGCAGCCGGCAGGCGTCGTCGAGGTACTTGTCGGCGTAGTCGTAGAACTCGTGCCCCGGCACCACCTCGCCCGGCACCGAGGCCCGCGGCGCCTCGTCGCCCAGCACCGCCACCTCGATCTCGCGCGGCCGGTCGAGGCCCTGCTCGACGATGACCCGCTCGCCGTGGGCCAAGGCGGCGGCCACGGCCGCGTCGAGCTCGTCCGCCCGCTTGACCTTGGTCACGCCGACCGACGAGCCGAGCCGGGCCGGCTTGACGAACAGCGGCAGGCCCAGGTCGAGACAGCGCCGGCGGAGGTCACCGGGATCGCTCGCCCAGTCGGCCCGGGTCACCTCCTGCCAGGCTGGCGTGGCCAGCCCGTGCTGGGTGAGGACCTGCTTCGAGTGGACCTTGTCCATGCACAGCGCCGAGGCGGTGACGTCGCAGCCGACGTAGGGCAGGTCGAGCATCTCGAGCAGGCCCTGGATGGTGCCGTCCTCGCCGAACGGCCCGTGCAGCACCGGGAACACGACGTCGACGCCGCGGCCCAGCAGGCGGGGGTCGAGGCGGTCGCCGCCGCTGAAGGCCCGCACCTGGTCGGCGCGGTCGCCCGACGTCTCGAGCACCTCCCGGGCGAGGGCCGGGTCGGCCCACCAGCCTTCGTGGTCGACGGCCATCGGCAGGACCTCGTACCGCTCCCGATCGAGCGCTCGCCACACCGAGCGCGCCGACACCACGCTCACCTCGTGCTCCCTCGACCTCCCGCCGAAGACCAGCGCCAGCCGCAACCTCGTCGCCATCGTCCCCTCCCGGCACGGCATTCTAGCCCGCCCCCACCAGCCTCGGCCGCGGTCGTGGCGCGCGGGTGGCGCGGCGGTGGCCGGGGTGGGGCAGGACGGGACCGGGGTAGGATGGCGGCGTGACCGCGACCGTCGTCCCCGGCCTCGAGGTGCTGCTCGACTCGCCCCACCTCCTCGGCGGGCGGCCGTGGGCGTTGCTCGGGAACCACGCCGCCGTCACCCGGGACCTCGAGCCGGCGCGGGCGGCGCTCCTCGCGGCCGGGGTCGGGCCGCTGGTGCGCCTCTTCGCGCCCGAGCACGGCCTCGACGGGGTGGCGCAGGACATGGAGGCGGTCGCGGACGAGCGCGACCCCCTGACCTGCGCCCCGGTCCGCTCCCTGTACGGCTCGGACGCCGCCACCCTCGAGCTGCGGCCGGAGGACCTCGACGAGGTGCGGGTCCTGCTCGTCGACCTGCCCGACATCGGCTGCCGCCACTACACCTTCGCCGCCACCATGGGCGGGGCGATGGCCGCGTGCGAGCGCGCCGGGGTGGAGGTGGTGGTGCTCGACCGCCCCAACCCGATCGGCGGCGTCGAGCGCGAGGGCGGGATGGTGCGACCCGGCTTCGCGTCCTTCGTCGGCGCCCTGCCGACCCCGGTCCGCCACGGCCTGACCCTGGGCGAGCTGGCGCTGCTGCTGGCGCGGGCGCGGCACCCGGCGCTCGAGCTGTCCGTGGTGCAGTGCCGTGGCTGGCAGCGGCGCATGGGGTGGGAGGAGTGCGGCCTGCCGTGGGTGCCGCCGTCGCCCAACATGCCGGCGGTCGAGACGGCCGTGCTGTACCCGGGCCTGTGCCTGGTCGAGGCCTCCACCCTGTCGGAGGGGCGCGGCACCACCCGCCCCTTCCACCTGGTGGGCGCGCCGTGGCTCGACGGGCCGGGCCTCGCCAGGCGGCTGCGCGATCTGCGCCTCGCTGGCCTCGGCGTCCGGCCGGCCCGCTTCCGGCCGATGTTCGGCAAGCACCAGGGTGAGGTCTGCGGCGGCGTCGAGCTGTTCGTGCTCGACCGCGCCGCCCTTCGCCCGCTCGCCGCCGGCCTGCGCCTGCTGGCAACGGTGCGCGACCTCCACCCCGACCGCTTCGGCTGGCGGCCGGACCCCTACGAGCTCGTCGCCGACGTGCCGGCCCTCGACCTCCTCACCGGCTCGGACGCGGCCCGGGCGGCGGTCGAGTCCGGCGCGCCCCTCGCCCCCCTGCTCGACTCCTGGGAGGCGGAGGTCAGGGGCTTCGAGGCGGGTCTGGACGGGGTCCTCCTCTACCGCTGAGATCGAGCACCCGCAGCTCGAGCCCGCCCTGACGCCAGACCCCGGTGGTGTGGCGGTCGAGAACGGCCTGCCAGCGGCCGGCGTCCGCGGTCGAGGCCCAGCGCAGCACCTGGAAGCCCTCGCCGCCGAGGCGGCGCAGCTCGGGCCAGCTCACGAGCAGGTGGGTGAAGCCCTCCGCCCGGAGCCGCGCCGCCACCTCCTCCGCCGAGACCGCCCCCTCCACCACCTCCTGCGCCAGCTGCAGGTCGTACGGGGAGCTGACGTGGTGGCGGCAGGCGAGGCCGAACGAGCGCCCCTCGCCCACCACCAGCACCCGACCGTCTGCCGGCACCAGCTCGGCGCAGGCGCGGAAGGCGGGCAGGGGGTCGTTGACCGTCACCCGCCGCCGCCACCCCTCGGCGTCGAGGTCGCCCGACCACCAGCGGTGGAGCTGGAGCGGGCCGGTGAGGAACAGGACGAAGCCGAGCAGGCCGTGCAGGACCAGCCCGCCCAGAGCCGCCGCCACCACCGCCGCCGGCCGCCGGCCGAGCCGGGCCACCCCCGCCGCCGCC
>CAYTJW010000093.1:0-11880 GCA_964438135.1 uncultured Thermoanaerobaculia bacterium | reverse complement strand
TCCTCGGGCCTCACGACCTCAGGGTGCGCCACGCCTACCGCCTGCAGCCGGCGCTGGCGGTCGACCTCACCCGGCACGGCCTGGAGACGGCCCTCACCCTGGCCGAGGTGCGGTGGGTCGAGGGCGCGGCGAGTTGGCGCGCGCACACCGCCGAGGGGCTGGGCCTGATCGGCGCCGACGCCGTGCACGCGGCCGGCTGGACCGGCGCCGGGACCTCGGTCGCGATCGTCGACACCGGCGTCGACCCCCTGCACCCGGCCCTCGGCGGCGGCCCCATCCCGAACGGCGTGGTGGTGCTCGGCCTCGACACCGCCGACCTCGACCCCGACCCGTCCGACTGCAGCGGCCACGGCACCGCCGTCGCCTCGGTGGCAGCCGGCCGGCCGCACGCCTGGGACTCCCTCACCCGTTTCGCCGGCGGGGCGGCCCCGGGCGCCACCATCCTCGCCTACAAGGCCAGCCCCGACTCGGCCTGCGGCACCTTCGACTCGCGCGACGTCGTGGCCGCGATCGAGGACGCCACCCTGCGCCGCGACGAGCACCGGGTCGTGGCCGTCAACCTGTCCCTCGGCGGCGACGGGGCCGGTGGCCCGTGCGACGGCGACCCCAGCCTGGTCAGCTTCGCGCGAGCCGTCGCCGACGCGGTCTCGGCCGGCATCGCGGTGGTGGCCAGCGCCGGCAACGGCGCCACCAGCGGCAGCCTCGACGCCCCGGCGTGCCTGAGCCAGGCCATCAGCGTCGCCTCGGTCTACGACGCCGCCGTCACCTCGCTCGCCTACTGCGGCCAGGGCCCGGGCTGCAGCCCCTACCTCTGCCAGGACGCCACCGCCGGCCCCGCCACCATCCCCTGCTACGCCAACACCAGCCCGTACCTCGACCTGCTGGCGCCGGCCGAGCTGCAGACCGCGGCCCGGATGGGCGGGGAGCTGACCCAGCTCGGCGGCACCTCGGGCGCCGCACCCTACGTCACCGGCGCGGTCGCCCTCCTCCACCAGGCCTCGGCCGACATGACGCCGGAGCGCGCCCGCTTCCTGCTCGCGCTGACCGGCCCGCCGGTGGTCGACCCCCGCAGCGGCCGCTCCTTCCCGCTGGTCGGCCTGGAGGCGGCGACCGCCACCGGCGACGTCTTCGTCGGCGAGGCCCAGCTGGCGATTCCCGACGCCCCGGGCCCGGCCGCTCTGTCCCACATCGAGGTCGCGAGTGACGGGTACGTGGCCGGCGTCGAGGTGTCGGTGAAGGTCCTGCACGGACGGCCGCAGCAGCTGGTGATCGACCTCCGGGCGCCCGACGGCGCCGAGGTCACGCTGCACGACCGGGGCGCCGGCACGGCGACGGCCGAGGGCGGCGAGGCGACCCTCGGCGCCACCGGCGTGTGGGCAACCTACCCCGGCGACACGCAACCGGCCGAGAGCCTCGACGCGCTCCTCGACCGCCCGGCAGGCGGCACCTGGACGCTCGAGGTGGCCGACGTCGACCCGAGCCCGACCCCGGGTGCGCCGCCGAGCATCGTCGGCTGGGCGCTCCGCCTCGCGACCGGGGCCGCGCCACGACCGCCCGCGCTCGCGTCCGGCTCGCTGGTGGTGCCGGTGGTGGCGCGGGTGCCAGGGGCTGCGAACACCTTCTGGGTCAGCGACCTGCGGCTGCTCAACCCCTCCCCCACCGCGCCCGCCACGGCCCGCCTCTACCTCGTGCCGCAGGGCGAGGACGGCCGGGTCGTTTTCCGCCACGCGGTGTTGACCGTGCCGCCCCGGCAGCTCCTCGACCTGCCGGACGTGGTCGGCGGCGCGTTCGGTCTCGAGCGCGGCCAGGGCAGCCTGCTCCTGGTGGCGGACGGCGACCTGCGCGCCACCTGCCGCACCTACAACCGCGGTGGCGACGGCGGCACCTACGGGCAGATGGTGCCGGCGGTCGCCCCCCCCTCCGCCACCGGCGCCGGCGAGGAGCCTCTGGTCATGCTGCAGCTCGCGTCGGGGCCGCTGTTCCGCACCAACCTCGGCCTGGCCGAGGTCGGCGGCCAGCCCGCGACCGCGACCGTGACCGTCCGCGACGGCGGCTCGGGCGAGGTCCTCGGCGAGCCGGCCACCGTCGAGGTGCCGCCCTACGGCAACGCCCAGGTCAACGACCTCTTCGCCGCCGTCGGCGCCGGCGCGAGCGACAACGCCTTCGCCACCGCCGCGGTGGCAGGCGGCGACGGGCGGGTGGTGGCCTACGCCTCGGTGGTCGACAACCGCACCGGCGACGCCATCCTGGTGCCCGGGGCGCGACCCGCGCCGAGCAGCGCGGTGATGGTGCCGGTCGTCGCCCGCACCCCTGGCGCCCTGGACACCCACTGGGTGAGCGACCTGCGGGTCTGGAACGACGGCCCCCTGCCGGTGCCGCTGCGCCTCGAGCTGCGGCTGTCGTCGAGACACGGCGGCGGCCTGCGCGAGGGCCGGGCGGTGGTCGAGTCGGGTCGCGCGCTGGCCCTCGACGACGTCGTCGGCGCCATCCTCGGCGACGACACGGCGGTCGGCTCGCTGCGGGTGGTGGCCGAGAACGGGCCGGCGCCGCTGCTGGTCACCTCGCGCACCTACAACCGCACCCCAGCCGGCACCTACGGGCAGCTGGTGCCGGGCGTCGCCGCCGGCTCCGGGCCGGGCACCGGCGTCACCCTGATCCACCTCGACCGCACCGCCGCCTTCCGCACCAACCTCGGCCTGGTCGAGGTGGCGGGCGGCACGGTCGACCTCCGCTTCGTGCTGCGGGACGCGACCGGCGCGACCCTCGGCGTCGGCACGGCCCGGCTCGGGCCCTTCGAGCTCGCCCAGGTCAACGACGTGCACGCCGCTCTGGGGGTGACGGAGGCCCCCAACACCCGCGTCGACGTCTACATGGACGCCGGCACCGGGGCCTTCGCGGCCTACGCCTCGGTGGTCGACAACAGCTCGGGGGACGCGGTCCTGATCCCCGCGACCGCCCTCTGACCGCGGGCCTGGCGTGCGCCGCGCTCGCGCCTATACTGCCCGGGTGAGGTCGCTCGTCGCTGCCGCCCTGGCCGTGGCCGGCACCGCTGTCGGCGCCGAGCCGGGGCCGCTGCCGGCGAGGGAGCGGGCCGTGCCGGTGCTGGTCGGCGACCACCTCCGGTGCGACGGGTCCGCCACCGAAGGCCACCCACTCCAGTACCGGTGGTCGGTCACGCCCCCCGACGGCGTCACCGTCGAGCTGCCCGAGGAGGACCCCGTCCTCGACCTGCTGGTGAACGCGACCGGCCTCTGGTCCGTCGAGCTGGTCGCCCTCTACGCCCACGAGTCGGACAAGCCGGGTCTCCTCTACACCGCCACCACCAAGGTCACCCTCTCCGCCACCATGCCCGAGCCACCCACCGCGGCCTTCGAATGGTCGCCGCCGGAGCCGGCCGTGATGGAGCCGGTGGGCTTCTCGTTCACCGGGTCCTGCGAGGGCGCCTGCATCTATCGCTGGACCTTCGGCGACGGCGCGGCGGCCGCGGCCGGCGACCCCGACCACGCCTTCACCCACCGCGGCTCCTTCCCGGTCAGCCTGTCCGTCACCAACCCTGCCGGCAGCGACACGGTCGGGGCGACGGTCGTGGTCCACGACTGCGCCGTGGTCCCGGAGCCGACCCGGGACGGCTCCTGCGCCGGCGGCGACGTCCTCCTCGAGGTGCCGCCGCCCGCCGGCGAGGCCTTCCTCTGGTCCACCGGGGCCGAGACCCGCTCGGTCGTTGTCGGCCTGCCGGGCCGCTACTGGGTCAGCGTCGACGTCGGCGACTCCTGCTGGGGCACGGCCGAGACCGTGGTCGAGCTCGACAACTGCGGCGACCCGGGCGGCGACGCCAACCTGGACGGTCACCTCGACGCGGCCGACGCCGCCGCGCTGATCACCGAGCTCGGCGACGAGGACGGGGAGAGGGTGCCCGACGCCGGCGGCGGCGACCGCCTCGCCCCGGGCGGCGACGTCACCGGCGACGGCATGCTCCGCCGCGACGACCTGGCGGCGGTGGTGCACCTGCTGCTCAAGTCCTGCCCGACGCCCTGAGGCGGCCCGTCCGGCGGCCCCTGCCCCGTCGGGCCTGGGCGCTCCGGGGGGGAACCGCCGTGGGCTGGCGGCCGACGGCATCATGAAAAGGGGCGCAGCCGAGCTGCGCCCCGAGGTCGCGATCCGAGGGTCGGCCGCCTTCAGCCGTTGGTGCGCGCGAACTCCTCCATGAAGCTGGCCAGGGCGTCGACCCCCGCCTGGTCCATGGCGTTGTAGATCGAGGCGCGGCAGCCGCCCACCGAGCGGTGCCCCTTGAGGCCGAGCATGCCGGCCGCCTTGGCCTCCTTGATGAACTTCTCCTCGAGCTCCTCGGAGGGCAGCCGGAAGACAACGTTCATGTAGGACCTGCTGTCCCGGTCGACCGGGCAGCGGTAGAAGCCGGGCAGGCCGTCGATCACGCCGTAGAGCCGGTCGCCCTTGGCGCGGTTGCGCGCAGCCGTTGCCGCCAGGCCGCCGTTGTCCTTGACCCACTGCAGCACCCAGCGGGTGATGTAGATGCCGAACACCGGCGGCGTGTTGTAGAGGGAGTCCTCCTTGGCGTGGGTGGCGTAGCGCAACATGGTCGGCACCGCGTCGACCTTGGCGGCCTCGATCCACGACTTGCGGACGACCACCACGGTCACGCCCGCCGGGCCGACGTTCTTCTGCGCCCCGGCGTAGATGAGGTGGTAGCGGTCGGCCGGGATCGGCGCCCACAGGAAGTCGGACGACATGTCCGCGACCAGCGGCACGGCGCCGGTGTCCGGCGTGTAGTGCCACTGGCAGCCGTAGATGGTGTTGTTGGTGGTGATGTGGACGTAGGCCGCGTTGGGGTCGAGCTGGAGCTCGTCCTGGCGGGGGATGCGGCAGAACTTCTCGCCCTCGGCGGTGGCCGCCACCCGCGGGGTGCCGACGATCTGCGCCTCCTTGAGGGCCTTCTTGGCCCAGGAGCCGGTGACGACGTAGTCGGCCGAGCCACCGGCCGGCAGGAAGTTGAGCGGCACCATGGCGAACTGGGTCGAGGCGCCGCCGCCGAGGAACAGCACCGTGAAGTCGTCGCCCAGCCCGAGCAGCTCCTTGTACAGGCTCATCGCGTCGTGGTGGAGGGCGTCCCACTCCTTGGAGCGGTGCGAGGTCTCCAGCACCGAGGTGCCGGTCGACGCCCAGTCGAGCATCTCGTCGCGGGCGCGCTCGAGCACGGGTCGGGGCAGGATGGCGGGTCCGGCGAAGAAGTTCAGGACTTTCTTGGTCACGGCTGGTTCCTCCTTCACACCGTGCTGCGGACGAAGCTCTCGAGGATGGTGACGACGACCTCGCCGATGCGGAGCATGTTCTCCTTGGTCGAGGCGCCGACGTGCGGCGTCATGATGACGTTGGGGGCCGAGAACAGGGGGCCGTTCCAGTCGGGCGGGTCGCCCACCCAGACGTCGGTGGCGTAGCACCGGACCTTGCCGGCGGCGAGCGCGGCGGCGAGGTCCTCCTCGACGACGCACTTGCCGCGGGCGGTGTTGACCAGCACCACCCCGTCCTTCATCTTGGCGATCGTGTCGCGGTTGACCAGGCCCTTGGTCTCGGCGGTCAGCGGCACGTGCATGGAGATGTAGTCCGCCCGCCCGAGCAGCTCCTCGAGGCCGACCAGGGTGACCAGGTCGTGGCTCTTCAAGAACGGGTCGAACGCGATCACCTGCATGCCGAACGCCGCCGCCCGCTTCGCCACCTCGCTGCCGATGTTGCCGACCCCGATCAGACCCAGGGTCTTGCCGTACAGCTCGGTGCGCTTGATCTCCTTCTTCAGCCACTTGCGGTCCTTCATGCTGGTGTGCCCCTCGACCAGCTTGGCCGGGACCGCGAGCATCAGGGCGAAGGCCAGCTCGGCCACTGCGATCGCCGAGGCGGAGGCGGTGTTGAAGACCTGGATGCCCTTGGAGCGGGCGTAGTCGACGTCGATGTTGTCGAGGCCGACGCCGCCGCGGATGATCAGCTTGACGCTCTTCGCCTGGTCGATGTACTCCCTGGTGCACTTGGTCTTGGAGCGGACCAGGATGACGTCCGCCTCGGCCAGGGCGGCCGGGTCGTCGGTCACCTCGCCGAAGGCGGCCAACCTCCCCGGCAGCGTCGAGTCGAAAGCGTCAGAGATCAGGATCTTCATCACTCACCTCCTTCTTCTCTCTCGGTTGTCGTGCGCAGCCCTGCCCCGCTCACTCGTCGATGGCGAGGCTCGCCAGGCCGTCCCGCAGCTTGGGCTCGAACCAGGTCGACTTGGGCGGCATCACCTGGCCGGCGTCGGCCACCCGGAACAGCTGCTCGATGCCGGTCGGGTGGAGGGCGAAGGCCACCGCGAAGGCGCCGGAGTCGACCAGGCGGACCAGCTCGCCGAGGCCGCGGATGCCGCCGACGAAGTCGATCCGCTCGTCGGTGCGGGGGTCGCCGATGGCGAGCAGCGGGGCCAGCAGGCTGTCCTGCAGGATGGCGACGTCGAGACCGCGCACCGGGTCGTCGGGGACGATCTCGGCCCTCGCGGTCAGGCGGTACCACCGCCCACCCAGGTACATGCCGAAGCAGCGGGACCGCTGGGGCCGGGCCTGCTCGCCCGGGGCGACCTCGAACCGCTCGCCGACCCGGTCCAGGAACTGCTCCGGCGTGAGCCCGTTGAGGTCCCGGACCACCCGGTTGTAGTCCATGATCATCATCTGGTCGTGGGGGAAGATCACCGACAGGAAGAAGTTGTACGGCTCGTCGCCGCGGTGGTGGGGGTTCGCGGCCCGCCGCGCCTGGCAGACCCGCACCCCCGCCGCCGAGCGGTGGTGGCCGTCGGCGACGTACATCACCGGCACCGCCCGGAACGCCTCCACGAGAGCGTCCCGGTCGGCCCCGCGAACCACCCAGAAGACGTGCTGGATGCCGTCCGCGGCGACGAAGTCGGACTCCGGCGGCAGCGCGGTCAGGCGCTGCACCAGGGCGTCGACGGCCGGCTGCGCCAGGTAGGTCAGGAACACCGGCCCGGTGTGGGCGTTGAGCACCTCGACGTGGCGGGTGCGGTCGTCCTCCTTCTTCTTGCGCGTGTGCTCGTGCTTCTTGATCAGGTCGGCCTCGTACTCCTCGACGCTGGCCCCGGCCACCACGCCGGTCTGGACGTGGTCGCCCATGCGCTGCCGGTACAGGTACAGGCAGGGCTCGGGGTCGCGCACCAGCCGCCCGTCCGCGATCAGGCGCCGGAAGCTGGCTGCACCCTGGGCGTACACCTGGTCGGAGTACGGGTCGACGCCGGGCGGCAGGTCGATCTCGGGTTTGCTGACGTGCAGGAAGGAGAGCGGGTTGCCAGCCGCCATCACCCGCGCCTCGTCGCTCGACAGCACGTCGTACGGCGGCGCCGCGACCCTCTCTGCCAGGCCCGCGGCCGGCCGCCACGCTCGGAACGGTTGGACTCTCGCCATGTCGACTCCCGTCAGTGTTGTTGCCCGCTGTCGTGGCCCGAACGCCGGTTTCAACGCACCGTGTGAAATCTAGCACAAAGAGCGACGCGATACACTCGCTGTGCATGGCGAAGCCCCCGCCCCCCCGCCGCGACCCGTGGCTCGACATCCCGGCCGAGGACTACGAGGGCCACATGGGCGTCGTCGGCCAGCTCCCCCTCCTCGCCCGCCTGCTCGGCGAGCTGGTCGGCCGGCTCCGCCCGCGTCGCCTGGCCCTGCCGGGTTGCGCCACCGGCGGCGGCCTCGAGCACGTCGACCCGGCCGTGACCCGCGTCGTGGCGGCGGTCGACCTCAACCCCCGCTACCTCCGCATCCTCCGCCGTCGTCACGGCCGCCGGCTGGGCTCGACCCTGGTCACGGTCTGCGCCGACCTGCGGCGCCCCTGCCTCGACGGCGGTCGCTTCGACCTGGTCCACGCCGCCCTCCTCTTCGAGTACCTTCCCCCCGCGCCGCTGCTCGCCACCCTGGCGGGCTGGCTCGCCCCGGGCGGCGTGCTGGCGGTGGTCGTGCAGCTCGAGAGCGAGCGGTCGGCGCCGGTGTCCGACACCCCCTTCACCAGCCTGCGGTCGCTGGGGGGCGTGATGCGACTGGTGCCGCCGGGCGAGCTCGAGCGGGCCGCCCGGGCGGCCGGCCTGAGCCCGACCGAATCCTGGCGCGAGCCGCTGCCGCGGGGCAAGGCCTTCCGGGTCGAGCTCTACCGGCGCTCGGGCGTCACGGCCCCTCGGGCATGACGAGCCACAGCACGAGGTAAACCAGCAGGCCCGGGAAGGCGGCCGACAGCAGCGACACCACCACGTAGAGCACCCGCACCAGCGTCGGGTCCCAGCCCAGCCAGAGGGCGATCCCGCCGCACACGCCCGCGACCATGCGCCGGCTCCGCGAACGCCGCAAACCCGAAGAGACCATGCTCGTCCTCCATCTCCTCCTACGCTCGCGACCGGGGGGCGGTTCCGGCCGGCGACCGCGGGCCGCCCCCGCCCGACCCCCGGTCCGTCGCCAGGGGCGCGACCACCGCTCCCCTCACCCCAACCACCCCAGCAGGTAGCTGCCCCCGACCCCCAGCGTCACCAGCGCCAACACCGCCTTGATGGCCCGCGCCGGGACGCGCTTCTGCAGCCGGGCGCCGCAGTAGGTCCCTGCCGCCCCGCCGGCCCCGAGCAGCAGCCCGAGCGCCCAGTCCGGGGCCACGGCCTGCCCCGGGAAGAGCGGCGCCAGCGCGGCGTAGCAGCCGACGCCGGCGACCGAGGTGACGAAGGTGGCGGCGAGCGCCGCCCCGGCCACGGCGTACACCGGCAACCCGCACACCGACACCAGGAACGGGGCGATGACGGCGCCGCCGCCGATGCCGTACGCCCCGGCCACCACCCCCACCGCCAGGCTGAGGGCGAGCACGCCGCCGGTAGAGAGGGAGAAGCGCCGGCCGCCGAGCTCGAGCTCGACCCGCCGCAGGTCGCGGCGGGTCACCAGGACGCGAGGCCCGCCGGCCGCTCCGCCCCGCCGACGCCGGGTCTCGACCGCCAGCCGGAAGCTCGCCTCGGCGGCGGCGGCGGCGCCGCCGGAGCGGTGAAGCAGCTCGTGCGCCAGGCGGCCGCCGAGGGCGACCAGCACCAGGCCGGCGAACACCCGGAACTGGGTCGGGTCGGGCAGGTAGCGCACCCGCGCCAGTGCCCCCACCAGCACCCCGGGCAGGGTGCCGGCCACGATCACCCAGGTCAGGGGCCAGACGACTCGCCCCTCCCGGTGGTAGCGCCACACCCCGCTCGGGATCGCGACCACGTTGAAGAGCTGGTTGGTGGCGCTCACCGCCGGGCTGTCGAAGTGCAGCCCGCTGACCTGGAACGGCAGCAGCAGGAAGGCCCCGGAGAGACCCCCGGTCGCCGTCACGAGGGAGATGGCGAAGGCGACCAGCGGCGGCAACCAGGGGGCGACCTCGACCCCGGACACCGGGAAGGTCAACGCCTCACCCCACCTGCTCGACCACCGGCTCGGCGGCCAGGCGCATCTCGCCCTCGGGCCAGAACCGCACCCTCACCCGCCCCGCGAGGGGCGGCTGCCGTTGGTGCGAGCAGCACGGAGACACGGGCTGCTCCGGCGTGCATGACGAGTCCCACCCCATCGCCGCCACTGTAGCGACTCCCGCCGCGAGATGTCGAGACCGGTCGCGTCAGAGGTCGCCGGCGCGCTCGGTCTCGACGCGGCAGTCGCTCGCCGGGCGGGCACAGCACAGCAGGACGAAGCCCGCCTCGAGGTGGTGGTCCTCGAGGGCGCTCTGGCCGTCGTGCTCCACCCGCCCCTCCACCAGGCGGCCGGCGCAGGCGCCGCACACCCCCGAGCGACAGCCCCACGGCAGCCCCAGCCCCGCCTCCTCGGCGGCGTCGAGCAGGAACTCGTCCGCGCCGCACTCGACCCGAGCCTCCTCGCCGTCCGCGCCGACCAGAGTGACCCGATAGCGCTCCACGCCCCTCGCCCTCCCTTCCGGCTCAGTCCGCGCCGGTCCGAGGCCCAGGCTCGAGACCGAGCTGGCCGACCAGCTGCGCCAGGTGATCGCCCGTCGCCGGCAGGCACTCGCCGAGGCGGGCGGCGTTGGCCGCCACCCATGGGTCAGCCGCGGCGGTGGCGACCAGCTGCCCCTCGCGCCCCAGCACCAGGCCCAGCTCGCGGCGGCGTCCCTGCTCCAGCCGCTCGAGGCCCGCCCCGCCGCCGCCGCGCAGGCGGTCGGCCAGCAGCGGGGCGAGGCGGTGGACGTCCTCCACGCCAGCGTTCATGCTCTGCATGCCGACCGGCACCGCGGTGTGCGCGGCGTCGCCGACCAGCCACACCCCGTCTCGGCCGAGCGGGCTGGCGAGGGTGCGCTCGAAGCCGACCAGCAGGGCCCAGAGCACCTCCTCGACCCGGGCGTCGAACCACGGCGCCCGCTCCCCGAGCAGCCGCCCCAGCTCCCCGGGCGCCGGCGCGAGGTCCCCTTCGCCCCGGCCCAGCGCCGCCCACTGGCGGCTCTCCCCGGGTCGAGGCCGGGGCAGGGCCACCGCCTGCTCGAGCTCGAAGCTCCAGCGGCACCGCCCGGCGCCGAGCGGCCACAGGCCGGAAGCGCACCCACCTCCCAGGACGAGGTGCATCTCCTCGACCGGTCCGCCGGCGACGACGAGCTCGAACGCGGCCACCGTCCCCGGCGGCCCGAGTCGCTCCACGGTCGCACCGCACCGCCCCCGCACCAGCGAGCGGGCGCCGTCGGCGCCGATGACGAAGGTCGACCGCACCACCGAGCGGCCGACCACCACCTCGCTCGACCCGGCCACGGGGTAACCGCCCGGCTCCCGGTCGAGGCGGTCGATGGCGCTGACCACGTGCCCGCCATCCCAGGTCACGTCGGCCACCCGGTGGTGCCGCCGCACCCGCACCCCCCGCTGCTCGAGCAACTGCCCGAGCGCGCCTTCCAGGTCACGCTGCGGAACGGCCAGGACGAACGGGAACCGCGCCTGCAGCCGACCGATGTCGACGGTC
Organism: uncultured Thermoanaerobaculia bacterium; assembly: GCA_964438135.1. Classification (GTDB taxonomy): domain Bacteria; phylum Acidobacteriota; class Thermoanaerobaculia; order Thermoanaerobaculales; family Sulfomarinibacteraceae; genus CAYTJW01. The sequence continues at coordinate 892 of CAYTJW010000093.1, read as the reverse complement.
GCCCGGCGCTCGCGGAGGTCGTGGACGACGACCGCGGTGACGCGCTGGCCGCGCGCGATCAGCCCCTCGGCGAGGCCGATCTCGTCGAGCACCTCGAGCGAGCGGGGGTGGAGGGCAGCGGCATGGCCGTGGGCGGCCGGTTGCTGCGCCTCGTCGACGACCTCGACACCGACGCCAGCCTCCGCCAGCATCGCCGCTGCCAGCAGGCCCACCGGGCCCGCCCCGACGACCAGGACCTCGGTCTCCTGCGCGCGCCCCATCGTTCACCTCCCCGCCGCGCGAGCCCGCCGCCGCCACCTCCCGTTGCGCTCGGCGCCAGTTCGAGCCCATGATAGAGCATCGACCCGGGCGGAGGCCGCTGCGCGGTGGTCGGGGTGGGCGGTCGACCCGGCCGCGGCCGTTGTCACGGCCTGGCGAGCACGCGGCGGAGGACCTCGCGCATGGCGGCGAGGCGGTACGGCTTGTGCAGGAAGGCGGCCGCGCCCTGGCTGCCGAGGAAGTCGCGGGCGCGCTGCTCGTCGTGGCCGGTCGACAGCACGACCCGCGCGTCCGGCCGAATCCGCAGCATGGCCCGGAACGCCTCCTCACCGTCCATCACCGGCATGACCAGGTCGAGCACGACCAGCACGATGTCGGCGGCGTGCCGGCGGAAGAGCTCCACGCCCTCCTCCCCGTCGCGGCCGGTGATGACGTCGAAACCCTGCATCTCCAGCATCTTCTGCGCAACCGCACGGACCTGGGGGTCGTCGTCCACGAGCAGCACCAAGCCCGCCTGCCGCTCCGCCGGCCCGTTGCCGCCGCCGTTTCGCGCCAGGCTCGGCGCCGGCAGCAGCAGCCGCACCGCGACGCAGCACCCCTCGCCGCCGCCGACTGCGACCGCCCCGCGGTGGGC
>CAYTJW010000092.1:0-11931 GCA_964438135.1 uncultured Thermoanaerobaculia bacterium | reverse complement strand
GGGCCGCTGAGCGTCAGCCGCGAGAGGCTCCGGCACCGCCCGTGCGAGTGCGAGCCGTGGTGGCTTGACAGCCGCGGCGGTGCACACCATCATCGAGTGCAGGACACAGAGTCACCGGAGGCGAGGGGGGGGTGGCCCAGGCTGCCCTCGCATCGTCCTGGAAGGAGGAGCGAGATGAGACTGAAGAGAGAGAGAGAGAGAGCAACAGAGACTGACCACCAGGCATGGATAGCTTGCGCGACGATCGGGGTCCTGGTCTGCCTCCTGCCCGGGCCGGCGCGGGCGCAGGGTGTGGGCATCGAGCGCCACTGGCTCTCCTCTGACCAGACGAGCACCCTGCCGACGCTGCTGTTCGGCTCCGGGGTGGTCGAGGTGAGCTCGGCCTCGGGCGGCGTCGCCTCGGGTGGCGGCACGGTGTCCTGGGTGCAGTACTTCGAGCGCGCCGACGACCTCGGCATGTGGCACGTCTACTACCGCCAGGAGTACTCCCACCCGCAGGTCGGCCGGGCAGCGCCGATCGCCGGCACCTCGCTGGCCCTCCACTACGGCCCACAAGGCTACCTGTACCGCGCCAACCTCGCCCAGGTCACCGACGTGCCGCCGCTGCCGCAGCCGACGCTGACCACGCCGGCGCACGCCTTCGCCGCGGCCCAGGCCGGCCTGGCCCACTGGCCGGGCTTCGCGCCCGGCTCCCCTTCGAGCTGGGGGCCGGGCGCCATGGCGTCGATCCTCGACCACTCGCGTCTGAGCCTGGCGGTCCTGCCCGACAACGGCGGTCACCGCTGGCAGTGGTCGGTGCCGACGGCCGACGCCCACGGCCGCGAGTGGCGCGCGCTGGTCGACGCGGTCACCGGCGCCGTCCTGCGGGTGGCGCCGAGCAACCCTTCCTCGAGCTACGTGTGCTCACCCGACACCGGCTCCGACCCGCCGGGGACCAACGGGAGCGCCAAGGCGGTCGCCGAGAACTCCACCGGCGTGCCCGAGCTGCGGGACGTGTGGGCCCGCTCCTGCCCCGAGTGCGACTACGACGCCGGCGATCCCTGCGGCGTGGGCACGCCCTGCACCCACGAGGCGGTCGCCGCGGGAGGTGGCAGCGTGCCCCAGATCGAGGTTTACCACGGCGTCCCGACGTCGGTCTGGAGGCGATGCGAGGTCGATGGCGTCGAGGGCAACTTCATGCGCATCGGCCTCAAGGTCGACGACGTCCTGGGGATGCCGAAGTACGACCAGTATGGCACCGTGGGGGGACGCAAGTGGAAGCTCGACGACCTCTACCGGAGCTTCGCCGGCGACGCGATGTACCACACCCGCAGGACCATGGAGGTCTTCTCGGCCCTCGGCCCCTCGTGGTGCGGCGTCGAAGGTGCCTGCGTGAAGCCGGCGCGCGTCGTGGTCGACGCCCAGGGCGGATTGCCGTCGGAGTTCCGATGGGAGTCGACGATCGAGCTCTACGCACCCGAGGACGCCGTCAGCTTCAACAAGGAAGACGGCGTTCGTTCGAGGTCCTCCGCGCTCGACATCGTGGCCCACGAGTGGAGCCACGCCGTGAGCAAGCACTCGGCGGTGAACTTCACCCTGCTGTGCACCGCCTACGACTTCGGCGAAGCCTGCCAGATGGGCGAGGGCTTCGCCGACGTGATGGGGCACATCGTCGAGTGGAAGGTGCACACCACCGAGGGGCCGGGCTACGAGACCTACGACTGGATCGCGGGCGAGGACTGGAACCCTGCCAGCACCGAGCTGCGCCGCGCCCACGAGTTCTCGTCCCAGCTCTGCCCTGCCTTTCACTACTCTGTTCACACAAGCGATGACACCTGCGAGGACAACAGCGACTACGATGTCCACGCCACCGGCAACCGCCTGGCGGTCGTGCTCAAGCTCATGACGGTGGGCGGGACCAACCCGGGCTACGGGAACCCCCATTGTCCGGGCTGCCCCGGCCTCTACGTCACGCCGCTGGACTCGGACCCGGCGACCAGTCTCGAGGAGGCCGCGAGGATCATGTGGCGGGTGCTGACCGTGGAGGCCGACCAGAGCTCGACCGACTGGGACTACCTGCCGTTCTACGCCCACGCGGCGGTCAAGGACCTCTACCCGCCGCTGTCGAGCGAGTGCGAGGCGGCGCAGACCACGGTGCGGGACGCGTTCCTGGCGGTCGGCTACCCCGAGACGCTGCCGCTCCCCGGAATCGGCTGCCCGCCGCCCATGCCCTGCCCGCCGGCATGCGACGAGTGACCCATGGCAATCCGTCTGTCTCCCCGTGTCGCTGTCGCCGGGCTGGTGACCCTCATGGCGAGTGCCGGCGCTTCCGAGCAGCCCGACTTCGAGGCGCTCGCGCAGACCCTGCTGGTCGTCCGTAGCCACGTTGGCTCCGGCGAGCGGACGGGGCTGTGGGCGCTCGAGCCTGACCATGCGACCTGGACTCGCCTGACCCACTACAGCTTCATGCAGCGGACCTTCAACACCGACGTGCACCCCTGGCTCGGCGCCGCCGGCGACCGGGTGGTCGTCCAGCACTGGCCGGGCGACCTCGAGCTCGAGGTCGGGAGCTTCCGGGTCGTGCGCCGCTCCTCGCCGGTGTGGGACCCGGCCGGCTGGGGCTGGTCGGTGCAAGGTCCCGAGGTCGGCGCGAGCGAGGCGGCGCGCCTCGGGCTCGAGCCCGGCCGGTACGGGATCGCGGTGTGCCGCCTGGTGGACCTCAACTGGGTCGACCCGCTGCAGTGCGCCGATTACGTCCTGCCAGGCACCGACGCGCCGGTCGAGTGCTCGGACGGCGTGCCGTGGCCCCTGCTGCACCTCGACTCCGATGGCCAGCTCGGCCTCGCCGGGCTGCTGCCGCCCCTGGACTGGTATCCCCAGTGGCCGGACTACACCCTGGTCGTGCCCACGCTCAGCCTCGACCCGGACCGGCAGGCGCTGTGGCGCGGCGGGCCGCGCGGGGTGGAGCTGGTGCCGATCGTGGATGGGGCTTTCGGAGAGCCGGTCGAGCACCGCGACTTCGAGTTCCCGCCGTTCGACGACCCTGACACGAAGCTGCGCGCGCTGTACTACCACCCGCGCCGGCACGAGCTGTTCCTCGCGACCTACGGCGGGCCCGAGTTCCTCTCGACCACCGACTCGCTCGAGCCGCTGAGCGATGACCCTGTGGACCCCTTCGGCGAGCGCAACCCGGTCGCCTTCACCTCCCTCGGCACCCTCCCGGAGACCTTCGAGCAGCTGCTGCCGGTGGCCGCGCACGGCCCGGGCCGCAGCGGCACGGAGTGGACCACGGACCTGTGGCTCTACAACCCCTCGGCCACGCCGACCACGGTGCACCTCCGCCGGGTGGCGGCGCCTTCGGCCGAAGAGTCGGTCGACCTCCCCGCCCACGCCTCGGCCAGGGTTCCCGACCTGCTGGGGCACCTCGGCGGCGGGCCGGACGGCGACGGGGTGACGGTCGACGCCCTGGTCCTGACCTCGCCCTACCGCTGGGGGGAGCAGGTGGTGGCAGCGGCACGGGTCTGGACCCCCGCTCCGGGCGGCGGCACGTACGGCCACACCGTCACTGCGGCGCCGGGGCGGGCGGGCTACTCCAACCACCTCACCTGGCTCGGCGAGCCCGAGCCGGAGTGGATGACGGACACCCTGCAGCAGGTTCCCTACGCCGGCGCCGCCACCCTCTACCTCGACCTCGGCGCGCCCGGCCGCTTCCGCCACAACCTCGGCGTGGTCAACGACGCGGACGAGCCGGTCACGCTCACCCTGGTGTGGGGGCACATGGAGCTCGGCCAGTACTTCTTCGGCGAGGAGCTCAGCCAGCGGCCGGCGAGCGCCACCCAGACCGTGGCGGTGGCGGCCCACGGCGTGCGGATGGTGGCGCTCGAGGAGCTGTTCCCGGCCGAGGTGCGGGAGGGGTGGCCGCCGCGGGTGGGGGTCTGGGGCTCGCGGCCGGCCGCGGTGTGGCTGTCCATGGTCGACAGCTCGACCGGCGACGCGACCTTCGTGCCGTTCACGGCGATGAAGTGGGGCAGCGACGTGTTCCGCTACCAGCTCCACGACGTCCGGGCAGTGGTGCCGGTGGTGGCCCACGCGAGCGGCGTGGGCGGCACCGAGTGGCGCACCGACGTCTACGGCGTCGACTGGCTGCTCGACGCCTACCGGCCCTACGCCTGGCTGCAGCCGGCCGACCCGGCGCACGACTGCGGCGGCGCCGCCCTCACTGGTGAGATCGGCGAGATCCTCGACGGCGAGGTGGCGGTGCCGGGCGGCACCTGGCCCTGGTACCCCTGGTTCTGGAGCACGGTCCAGCGCGACGTGGCCCGCGCCTTCGCGCCCTGCGCCGGGGACGAGGACCTCCACGCCGCCTTCGAGCTGCTGTCCGCGACCTGGCTGACCGGCTGGAGCCGGACCTTCACCACCCGGCCGGACGGGGGCACCTATGGCGACATGCTGCCGTTCTACCCGGTCGACGGCTGGCCGGTGCAGCACTTCGCCGGCATCGAGGTCGGCGGCCCGTTCCGGGTCAACGTCGGCCTGTTCAACGGCAACCACCACCAGGCCGTCACCCACCGCCTGTCGCTCTACGCCGCTGACGGCCGCCAGGTGGCCGAGCGCACCCTGACCCTGCAGCCCCTGGCGAGCCTGCAGCGGCGCCTCGAGCACCTCTTCCTGCTCGAGGTCGGCGCCCTTCCTGCCGGCACCTACGGCCTGACCGTGCTGCCCCTCGACGACCCGGAGGACGGCCTCAAGGGCCGCTCCTGGGCCTGGGTGTCGCTGGTCGACGAGGTGACCGGCGACCCCACCAACTGGTGGTAGGGGCGTCCGCCGGCGGCGCCGAGCGGGCTGCCGATGCCCTGTGCCTGGCCTGGCGGCCAGCTCGCGGTCGTGGGCGGCGGCTGGTCCGGGGCGTCAGCCCGTCCCGGCGCCGCCGCCGAGATGGCCCGCCTGGGCCAGCACCTCTCGCACCCGGGCACAGAACCCGCACGCGGCGGCGAGCTCCTCGTCCAGGGCGGCGAGGTCGAGCACGAACGCGCCGCCGTAGTCCGCCTCCTCGCGGAACTTCTGCAGGCGCGCCAGGACCCGGTTCCAGCGTGTCTCCAGACGGCCGGCGCGGATGAAGTGCAGGTTGAGGAGGTGCTGGACCCCCTCGTGGCTCCGCGGCTCGAGGCCGTCGCCGAACAGCAGCGCCCTGGCGGCGTGGAAGGCAGCGTAGTAGGCCCGCGTCATCGCCGGTCGGAAGAGGCCGACCGCGACCAGCGCCCGGGCCGCAGCGACCTCCTCGTCGCTCTTGACGAGCGCCTCGCGCACCGCCAGCCGCCGGTTCTCGTTGGTCACAGCGGTATACCCTCCGCGGCGACGTCGAGCGCCAGCCGCCGTTCCTGCTGACGGAGCTGCTCGAGACGCTCCTCGGAGATCACGGTCGCCGACAGCAGCACGCCGCGCTCCACCAGCTCGTCGGCGGCCAGGTCGGAGGCATCCGCCGCATCGCGCCAGTCGACGCGGTCGAGCACCACCAGGACGTCGACGTCGGAGTCCCAGCGCGCCTCACCGCGGGCCATGGACCCGAAGAGCACCAGGCGTCGAACCCGCTCGCCGAATCGCTCGCCGAGCCGGCGCCGGTAGCTCTCGAGCGCGGCGGCGACCGGCGGTGGCAGCCCTTCCTTCACCGCCCCATTGTCGCGCCGGCGCTCGCCGCAGGCAATCTCGGCCGGCGCGAGCGGACCGGGAGGCCGCCGCTCACCGGCTGGGAGCCGCCCCGGCCCGCCCCCTCCGGACCTCGCGCCCTGCGCCCAACGGCGAGGCGGTCGAGCTGGGCGGTCGCCCGTTCTGGCTTGACAGCCACGCCGCTGCGCACCATGATCGAGCGAAGGACACGGCTTCACCGGAGGAGAGGCAGGGCAGCCCGGGCCACCCTTGCATCGTCCTGGGAGGAGGAGCGAGATGAGACTGAGGAGAGAGAGAGAGAGACGAGCTGAGACCCTCCACGGCGCGCTGACCGCGCTCGCGGTGGCGGCGGCCATGGCCGCGCCGGCGCTGGCGCAGGAGACCGGGGTGCAGCGCGTCTGGCTCTCCTTCGAGGAAACCGCCCAGGTCGGCGCGATGCTGGTCGGGTCGGGCGTGGCCGAGGTGGGGACCTCGAGCACCGGCGCCACCACCGCGGGCGGGACCTTGAGCTGGGTGAAGTACATGGAGAAGTCCGACGACCTCGGCATGCGCCACGTCTACTATCGACAGCAGTACAACCACCCCGCGCTGGGGCGGCAGCTGCGGGTGACCGGCACGGCCGCGAGCCTCCACTACGCGCCGGACGGCGCGCTGCGGTGGGCGAACGTGGCCCAGCTGACCGACCTCGCCGCCAACCCGCCGCTGACCCTGCCGACTGCGCAGCAGGCGTTCGCCGCGGCCCAGGGCGGCCTCGCGACCTGGCCGGGCTTCGCGGTCGGCAGTCCGGCGGCGTGGGCGCCCGGGATGTTGGACACCCTACTGGGTCGGGCCGAGCTGATCCTCAGCCCGGCGCCGGCCGCAGCCGGCGGCGTCCGCGCCCGCTGGCAGCTGCCGACCCTGGACGCCGGACGCGAGCCGTGGAACGTGCTGCTCGACGCCGGCACCGGGGCGCTGGTCGCCGTCAGCCCTGCGGCGCTGACCGAGTGCTGGCAAGGACCGTGCGCGGATTGCAACTCGCCGATCACGGAGAACGCCCCTGCCAGGGCTCAACCGGAAAACCCGAGCCTGGCCTGCGGTGAAGAGAGCTACAGCTGCGGCGAGGACGGACGTCGCGTCCTGTCGGCGAACTCCTGCCCGTCGTGCGAGTACTACCGCTACGACTTCCTCCCCCAGGAGTCGTGCAACGGCCCCTGCACCCACGAGGGCGCGATGCTGCTTGCCGACGGGACCAAGATCGAGGTCTACTACCGGATGTCGTCCGTCAACCACCACCTCAAGTGCGGGCTCCCGGATTCGGGCGACTTCATGCGGCTCGGGCTGAAGGTCCGCGACGGATTCCCACACTACGGCCCGTACCTGGGCAACTCCAGGCAGGGCCAGGCGTACGTACCGAGCGAGAAGATGCGACAGTGGGCCGGCGACGCCATGTACCACACCATGAAGACCATGGAGGTCTTCAGCGGGCATCTCGGCTGGTGCGGCGTCGACGACGCCTGCGGCACCGCCCGGGTCGTGGTCGACACCCGGTCGACCAACGGCGGGGCGTACTTCATGCCGGCCGACAACAGCTCCCATGCGCCGATGAACTCGGTCGGCGTCGACAAGCCTGACGGGGACGGATTCTCCATGACGGCCGCACTCGACATCCTCGCTCACGAGTGGGGCCATGGGATCGACCGCCACAGCCCGGCAGCGTTCGCAGCCATGACGTGCGACGGCCAGTACCAGCCCGACCCGTGTCAGATGAGCGAGGGCTTCTCGGACGTCATCGGCCACTTCGTCGAGCACAAGGTCCACACCAACCCGGAAGGGGGCTTCGAGACCCACGACTGGAAGGCCGGCGAGGACTGGGACCCCGACCCCGGGTCGCTCCGTGTTCGCAGGGCCGACGAGTTCGACAGCCACACCTGCGCCGCGCAGGGAGTTCACTACTCGGTCCACGCGAACGACCTGGGCTGCGAAGGGTGGGAATCCTGGCCCGCTCGCCACAGCAACGGCAACCGACTTGCCGTGGTGTTCAAGCTGCTGGCCGAGGGCGGGCATAATCCGGGGCGCAACCACGGCATCAACCCGTGCACCGGCTGCGACATCGAGGTGGGCGGCATGGGTCTCGACGCGGCGATGGGGGTCCTGTTCCGGGTCCTGACGGTGCAGGCCGACGGCAGCACGACCCGCTGGGACTGGCTGCCCTTTCTGGCGCGCTCTGCCGCCTATGACATCTACCACAACCAGTACCCTCCCTGCGCTGAGGAGATCCAGCAGACCGTCATCGACGCCTTCTCGGCCGTGGGGTATCCGAAGGACGTCGGGACGCCGGAGCCGATCGGCTGCGATCCGGGGCAGCCTCTTCCCTGTCCGCCGTACTGCGACGAGTGACCCATGCGCACCGCTGTCGTCGTCTCGTTGATCACCTTCGCCCTGGTCTCGGCTGCCGCAGCCGAGCAGCCCGACTGGGACGCCATCGCCGACCGCGTGCTCGCTGTCCGCAGCCACGAGCTCGAGGCCGACCCCAGCCTGCGCGGCCTGTGGGCGTTCGAGCCGGGCACCCGGGAGTGGCAGTGGGAGCGGCTGCGTTACTTCGTGTACAACGACGACCCCGGGGTTCACGGTCTGGGCCGCGGCGCGGCGCTGGCCGCGGCCGATGGGCTGGTGGTGTTCCAAGCCTGGCCGGCAAACCTCGAGCTCGAGCCCGGCACCTTCCGGGTCGTCCGCCGCACCTCGCCCATCGCCGACCCGGCGGCGGTGGGCCTGGCCCTGCAGGGTCCCGTCGTCGGGGCGAGGGAGGCCGAGCTGCTCGGCCTCGAGTCGGGCACCTACGGCATCGCCCTGTGCCGGATCATGGGCTCGGTCGGCTTCGAGCCCCGGGAGTGCCCGCTCTACTCGCTGCCGGACGGCGGTTTGCCGCTGGAGTACACCGACGAGGCCCCGTGGCCGCTGCTGCGGCGCGACGAGGCTGGGCGCCTCGAGCTGGTTGCCCAGCTGCCGGCCCTCGACTACGACCCGCATGACTGGGGCGCCGACCGGCCGGTCCCGACCCTGTCCCTCGACCTCGAGCGCCGCGCCTTCTGGCGCGGCACCCCGCACGGCATCGAGCTCGTGCCGGTCGAGGACGGGGTGGTCGGAGAGCCGTTCGGGGAAACGACCTTCGCCTTCTACCCGTTCGGCCACGAGCTCGTCACGGTCGAGGGTGTCTCCTACCATCCCCGCCGTCACGAGCTGTTCGTCACGACAGGCGATGGCTCGGACCTCGTATGGATGACGGACACCCTCGAGCCACTCGGAACGCTGTCCCTGCTGCCCGGCTACGAACGCGCGCCGATCGCCGTCGGCTCGCTCGGCGAGCAGCCGGCGACCTACGAGCAGCTGGTGCCGGTGGTGGCCCACACCGAGGGGCGCAACGACACCTTCTGGACCTCGGAGGTGTGGCTGTACAACCCGTCCGCTCAGCCGACCACGGTGCAGGTCCGGCGGGTGGTCGCCTCGACCTCGACCTCGAGCCTTGAGCTGCCGGGCCACGGCTCGACCCGGATCGCGGACGTCCTGAGCTACCTCGGCGGCGGGCCCGAGGGCGACGGCGCGCCTCACGACGCCCTGGTCCTGACCTCGCCCTACCGCTGGGGCGAGCAGGTGGTGGCCGCCTCACGCACCTCGACCGCGGAGCCGGAAGGGGGCACCTACGGCCACGCCGTGACCGCGGCGCCGGGTCGAACCGGCTACTCCAACCACCTCGTCTACGCGGGCGAGCCGGAGCCGGAGTGGATGGTCTTCACCCTCGGCGCGGTCCCCTACGCCGGCGCCTCCACGCTGTACGCCGACAAGCGGGTCCCGGGCCGCTTCCGCCACAACCTCGGCGTGGTCAACGACTCAGACGATGCGGTCACCCTGACCCTGCTGTGGGGGCACATGCAGGAGGGTGAGGAGCTGCTCCCGGACGTGATGGCGCTGCGGCCGGCCAGCGCCCTGCAGAGCCTCGAGGTCGCGCCGCACAGCGTCCGGGTCCTGGACCTGGAGGCACTGTTCCCGGAGGAGGTGACAGGAGTGTGGCCGCCGCGGATCGCGGTCTGGGGCAGCCGGCCGGTGGCCCTGTGGATGTCCATGGTCGACAACACGACCGGCGACCCGACCTTCGTCCCCTACTCGTGCCTGCACTGGGGCACCGACCTCTGGGGAGGGGGCATCGAGGGCGTGCGCGCGGCGGTACCGGTGGTGGCCCACGCCGCCGGCGCTGGCGGCACCGTGTGGCAGACCGACGTCTACGGCGTCGACTGGCTGCTCGACAGCTACGTCCCGGTCGTCTGGCTCCACCCGCGCGACACGGCCCGCGACTGCGGCGGTGCCGCCCTGGTGGAGGAGATCGGCGCCTACCTGGACCCGGAGGTCGCCCAGCCGCCCGAGGCGTGGCCCGACACCTGGGGCAACTGGGGCACGGTCCAGCGCGACGTGGCCCGCGCCTTTTGCCCGTGCGCCGCCGACGAGGACCTCCAGGCCGGCTTCGAGCTGCTGTCCGCCGACTGGTTGACCGGCTGGAGCCGCACTTACACGACCCGACCCGACGGCGGCACCTACGGCGAGATGCTGCCGTTCTACCCGGTCGACGGCTGGCCGGTGCAGGACTTCGCCGGGGTCGAGGTCGGCTCGACCTTCCGGGTCAACGTCGGCCTGTTCAACGGCAACCACCATCAGGCCGTGACCCACCGCCTGACGCTCTACGCCGCCGACGGGCAGAAGGTGGCCGAGCGGACCCTCACCCTGCAGCCGAAGGCGAGCCTGCAGCGCCGCCTGGAGCACCTCTTCCTGCTGGACATCGGCGCCCTGCCGGCGGGCACCTACGGCCTGACCGTGCTCCCGCTCGACGACCCGGAGCACGGCGTCAAGGGCCGCTCCTGGGCCTGGGTGTCGCTGGTCGACGAGGTGACCGGCGACCCCACCAACTGGTGGTAGGGGCGTCCACGGGCGCCGGCGAGCCGATCGGGCCGCATCGCCGGCCGCCCTGGCTTGACAGCTGTGCCGCTGCGCACCATCATCGACTGCAGGTCACAGCGCTTACGGAGGCGAGGGGGGCGTCCGGGCCACCCTCGCCCCGGGTCGGAAGGAGGAGCCAGATGAGACTGAGGAGAGAGAGAGAGAGACGAGCTGAGACCCTTCACGGCGCGCTGACCGCGCTCGCGCTGGCGGCGGCCATGGCCGCGCCGGCGCTGGCGCAGGAGACCGGGGTGCAGCGCGTCTGGCTCTCCTTCGAGGAAACCGCCCAGGTCGGCGCGATGCTGGTCGGGTCGGGCGTGGCCGAGGTGGGGACCTCGAGCACCGGCGCCACCACCGCGGGCGGGACCTTGAGCTGGGTGAAGTACATGGAGAAGTCCGACGACCTCGGCATGCGCCACGTCTACTATCGACAGCAGTACAACCACCCCGCGCTGGGGCGGCAGCTGCGCGTGACCGGCACGGCCGCGAGCCTGCACTACGCCCCGGACGGCGCCCTGCGGTGGGCCAACGTGGCCCAGTTGGCCGACCTCGCCGCCAACCCGCCGGTGACGCTACCCACCGCGCAGGCCGCGTTCGCCGCGGCCCAGGGCGGCCTCGCGACGTGGCCGGGCTTCGCGGTCGGCAGCCCGGCGGCCTGGGGTTCCGCGACGCTCGCCGACGTCCTCGACCACGCCGAGCTGACCCTCGCCCCGGCGCCGGCCGCGGCCGGCGGCGTCCGCGCCCGCTGGCGCGTGCAGACCCTGGACGCGGGCCACGAGCCGTGGAACGTGCTGCTCGACGCCGGCACCGGGGCGCTGGTGGCCGTCAGCCCTGCGGCTTTGACCGAGTGCTGGCAGGGGCCGTGCGCGGACTGCAACTCGCCGATCACGGAGAACTCCCCTGCCAGGGCACAGCCGGAGAACGAGAGCCTGGCCTGCGGTCCGAGCAGCTACAGCTGCGGCGAGGACGGACGTCGCGTCCTGTCGGCGAACTCCTGCCCGTCGTGCGAGTACTACCGCTACGACTTCCTCCCCCAGGAGTCGTGCAACGGCCCCTGCACCCACGAGGGCGCGATGCTGCTTGCCGACGGGACCAAGATCGAGGTCTACTACCGGATGTCGTCCGTCAACCACCACCTGAAGTGTGGGCTCCCGCAAGGGGGCAACTTCATGCGGCTCGGGCTGAAGGTCCGCGACGGGTTCCCACACTACGGCCCGTACCTGGGCAACTCCAGGCAGGGCCAGGCGTACGTGCCGAGCGAGAAGATGCGGCAGTGGGCCGGCGACGCCATGTACCACACCATGAAGACCATGGAGGTCTTCAGCG
>CAYTJW010000091.1:0-11951 GCA_964438135.1 uncultured Thermoanaerobaculia bacterium | reverse complement strand
GGCCCAGGCCACCGGCTGCAGCGGCTCCCCGACCTTCGTCTGGGACTTCGGCGACGGCAACGCGGCCGCGCTCGAGGACCCCAGCCACGCCTACCGGCAGGCCGGGACCTACGACTGGCGGCTCGACGTCGCGGTCGACGGCGCCTCGTGCACCGACTCGGGCCAGATCGTGGTCACGGGAGGCGGCGCACCGATCGCCCAGTACCTCGTGCCGGGGGTGGCGCACCTGCCCGGCGCGGGCGGCACGGTCTGGCGCTCGGACCTGGCGGTGGTCAACCCGGAGGCAGTGGCGACCCTGGTGGCGGTCAGCTTCCACGACCACGACACCGGCGCCCTCGCCCACGCCGAGCGCCTCCTCCCGGCCGGCGCCACCGAGGAGTGGGTGGACGTCCTGGTGTCGGTCCTCGGCCTGGACCCCGCCGCCCAGGCCAAGGGGGTCCTGCACGTCACCGCGAGCGGCGACCTGGCGCTCAGCTGCCGGACCTACAACCAGGAGACCGCCAGCCGCACCTACGGCCAGCAGCTGCCGGCCTTGACCGGGGCGGACGCCCTCGCCGAGGGCGCGGACGGCATCCTGCCGCACCTCAAGCGGAGCACGGCCTTCCGCACCAACCTCGGCGTCGTCAACCTCGGCTGGGTGGACGCGACGGTCACGGTCCGCCTGTTCGCCAGCTCCGGCGAGCAGGTCGGCTCCGACCGCGAGCTGGAGGTCGCCGCCGGCCGCTGGCGACAGCAGAACGACGTCCTGTCGTGGGCCGGGGCCGGCGACCAGGGGATCGCCTACGCCCGCCTCGAGGTCGAGCCCGCGGGCGCGCAGGTGTGGGCCTACGCCTCGCTGGTCGACAACGCCACCGGCGACCCGACCACCATCGCGGTGGTCGAGCCCTGATCCGGGCCCCCGCGAGACCGAGATCGCGACTGCCGGGCCCCGCTCCCGTTCCCGGCAGGGGGCGGGCTGCCCGGTTGGGGCGGGTCTGCCGGCGGGACGCGAGGTCGCCCCGCCGGCGACCCGCTCGGGCAGGATGTAGACTCGGAAGGTGGGCGTGGGGTTCCACCTCCCAGCCCGCCGACCCCGACCCGCGCGGTCGCGGAGCCGCCGCTGCGGCTGGGCCTGGCCGCACCGCCGAACCCCACCGCGACGCCCCGACCCTCCCCCGCCCCCAGCCCGACCCTGACCACCCGCCCCTCTCCCATCCCCACCCCGACGGCGAGGCCGTCGCGGAAGACCTCACCGACCGCTTCCCCGACGCCGACCCTGACCGCCACCCAGGCGCGCCACGTCATCACTCTGTTCGGCGTCAGGCTGGCCGGCGCGGAGAGCGAGCTCGAGGCCAACGACGAGAGCCTGTGCGAGTCCGGTGCCCAGGCTGCGCCGCCTCGGCCCTTGGGCCCCGCCTTCCGGTGGCGAGCACCAGCTGACGGCACGCGGGAACCGCACTGTCAGGGTGCCGAACCCCCACCGCGGCGACACCGACATGTTCGGGGGGACCCCGCTCCCTCACGGACCGGGCGGGGTCCTGCCGCCGGCCCGACGAGGGTCGAGGGGAGCTGCCTCCCGGAAGAGCCCATGCCTCTCCGGCTCGCCGCAGGCCTCCCCCTCCGAGCTGCATGGGCTGCGACAAGGGAGCGGACCGAGCCCGTCGCTTGCCCCGGCGGAACGCGCGGTCTTGACCGCGTAGAGCCGGCTATCCGCCAGCCGGAATAGCTCGTCGGCCGAGCCCTCGACCTCGCTCAGGTCGGCCACTCCGGCCGAGAGGCTGAGCGGCGGGGCAGCCGGGACCGGGGCGAACGGGCCGGCCGCCAGCGCCGCTCTGACCCGCTCGGTGTACTCCAAGCCGCCAGCGCGGGCCGCGCCGGGGAGCAGGACGGCGAACTCGTCGCCGCCGAGACGCGCAACACAGTCCATGGCACGCGCCTCTTCGGTCAGCAGCGCCGCCACATGCTGCAGCGCCAGATCACCCGCCCCGTGACCGAGGCGGTCGTTGACCTCCTTGAAGTCGTCGACGTCGAAGATCGCCAGGGCCAGGCCCTCTCCCCGGCGCTGGACGCGCGCCATCTCGCGAGCGAGGGAGCGCTCCAGCCCGCGTCGGTTGACGAGGTGGGTGAGGGGGTCCTCGAGCGCCAGACACATCAGGTTGCGGCAGAGCCTGACCAGCTCCGCGACCTCGTCCCGCAGCCTGGACACGACCTCGCCCTCGGCGCGGGGGTCGCCCAGCCAGTCATACAGACCGCCTCGTCGCCACGGCATTTCGCGACCGGTGGTGCTCACTCGTGCCTCGCGCGGCATCACCCACCTCCAGCTTCGGGCTGTGCTACGGCTGCCCCAGCCCGGTTCATCCCCGTCGACCCGGGCCGGCCTGGACGCTTCGCGTCGCGAGGAGTGGGGATGGCGCGCGACCCCGGCGCCGTACAACCGGCGGGAGGTACCCATGGGAATCCCACTCGGCACCGCCGCCCTGCTCGCGCTCCTGGCCGCTGTCCCGCCTCGCGTCGCGGCCGAGGACGGACCGGGGAGCACATGGAAGTACTATGACAACCCGCGGCTGGAGCCGGACGCTGCGGTGGCGCGCGCCCGGCAGGCGCTGGAGAGCCCGAGCGCCTTCGCGGCTGAGGTCAACGCGCAGGTCGCGTCGTTCTCGGCCAGGCTCGAACGGCAGATCCGCAGCTGGCTGGCGGGCGAGGCGCCAAGCCTTTTCCCGGAGGGCTTCTTCTCCCGCTGGGTCGACAACGCCAAGACCCACGACTGGCATCTGGTCGCGCCTGGCGAGGTGGCGCCCGAGCGGCAGTGGTACGTCATCCCGGCCCACGACCCGTCTGCCGCTCTCTACCAGTTCTCGCCCGACCCCCATGCGACCTACCTCAAGGCCCTGGTGCTGGCGCCACTCGGCAGCACCCTCGAGGTCGAAGGGGAGTTTCCGCACGCCCGTTTCATGGACTTCCAGATCGTGGCGCCGGTCGACCCGCTGTTCCCGCAAGAGGCCATGGGGGAGGTGCCGCTGGTCGACGTCGACATCGAGCCTGACCCAGGCCACGTCAACCCGTTCCGCCTCGGTGGCGACCGTGACGCCGCCAAGCGGCGCTACCACGTGACCTTCGCCCTCGCGGCGGGCAACGCCGCGGCCCTCAACCCGGATGCCCTGCGGCCTCCGGCTTTCCGCGCGGCCGGAAACACCAGGGTGGGGGGGCCGTTCATGCTGACCAGCCTCGGCAACGGCACGGTCATCGTCCCGGCGGTGCTGTGGCTGAGGTACTACGCCCCCGACTCGACCGCCGGTCCGCTCGGCGGCGTGCCTCTGCCCCGGCTCGCGCTGCGCCTGTCCACGGGCGAGGGGTTCTGGACTGCGTGCGACATGTCGCGGGTGGTCGAGCTCGCGGGCCCGGTGCCGCGCATCGCGCCGTCCCCCCCGAGGGACCCGTACCCCTTCATGGGGGCGGACCTCGGCTGGTTCCGGATGTACGACATCCTCCTCTCCCACATGGAGGCGAAGGGGTATCGCCAGGCCCAGCCGTGGGGCGCCCTGGCGCCGGCTGCGGCGCGGGCGACCGTGCGGCGCAACTTCCGACTGATGTTCAACCGCGGCGCGGAGGTCTCCCCGCCGGGCGACCACGCCAGCGGACCGACCTGCTGCCCGTACAACAGCTACCTCGTGCGGCCGATGTCGCTCGGCGGGGGGAAGGTGGTCGTGGTCGCGGGACGGTTGCCGAGCTTCCCGGCGACGCGCGCAGGGCAGAGGACGATGACCGCCGGGCAGGTGCGGTTCTTCTCCTTGACCCACCAGCTCGGCGCAGACAGCGAGCACAACCGGGGCCGCCACGGCACGCCCTACGGCAGCCTGATGGACGACGAGATCGTGGTCGACCGGGAGCGGGACTACGTGATCGTCCTGTCGCGGGGCGAGGACCGGCCATCCAACGCTCGGCCGGAACTCGGCGTGACCTGGCAGGAATGGGGCGAGCCGGCCGCACAGACGCTGGTCCTGCGCTGGCTGAGCGTGATGCCGGACTGGCACCTGCCCGAGCACGCCCCCGACCTGCGGAACCTGCCGTGGCGGCTCGGCGCCTGGTCGCAGGACGGCTACGACCCCGAGCTGGTCGGTCGCAACCGGCCGGGACTCATGGGGCCGTACCACCCGGTTCTCCACTACCTCAGCCGACAGGAGTTCGAGGGATTGGGGAGCGACCGGGCCATCCGCGCCGCTGACCTCCCCCCCTGGCGCGACGATGGCGCCCTGCCGGGCCCGGGTTCGCGCCACCCGGGAGGCAGGTCGGCCTCTGACCGGCGGCATGGGGATGCGAGGCCCGTCCGTGTCGTACCACAGTCGCAGGGAGGAACCCGATGATGCTCGCTCGCAGACTGTGGTGGGTCGTCGCCCTGCTCGGGTCGGCCTTCGGGTCGACCGCCGGGGCCAGCACCCAGCTGTTCCTGGGGATCGCGAACGCCCCCGGAGCCAACGGGTCGTACTGGCGCAGCGAGCTGCAGGTGGTCAACGTCGGCAGCGACGAAGTCGCGTGCACGCTCGGCTTCGGCGGCGTACAGCTCGGCGCCATCTCGCTCGAGCCCGAGGGAAGCTACCTCACCCGTGACGTCCTCGGCGCGCACGAAGTCGAGGGCGTCGGCACCCTCACCCTCGCCTGCTCTTCCGACTTCGTCCTGGCGCTGGCCCGCACCTACACCGTCGCAGCGACAGGAACGTACGGCCAGCTCGTGCCGCCCGCACGGGTGGACGACGCTGTCTTCCCCTTCCTGCCTCCCTCCGCGGACTACCGCGCCAACCTCGGCCTGTACAACCCGTCGGCGGTCTCGCTCGAGGCCGCGGTGTCCAGTGGCAATGGCGCAACCGAGCTGCGCGTCCCGGGTGGGGCCTTCGTCCAGTCGCCGGTGAGCGCGCTGCTCCCACCGGGCGCGGCCTTCCTCGCCGTGACCGGGCTCGCTTCCTACCTGTCGGTAGTCGACAACCGGACCAACGACGCCACGACCTTTCTCGCCCAGACTCCGGGCAAGCGCTTCCTGTTCCCGGGCGTCGCTCACGTCGAGGGGGAGGCCGGCACCTCCTGGCGAAGCGACCTTGCGTTGTACAACCTCTCGGGCGTCGCCGTCGGCGTGGCCCTGACGGTCGAGGGCAGGTCGACCGAGGTGGAGGTTCCTGCACACTCCACCCGGCTCATCACCGACGTCGTGCAGGCGGTGGCCGGTGGCGTCTCCGCCAGTGGCGTGCTCGAGGTGAGCTCGCCTTCGCGCGTGGTCGCCCACGTGCGGACCTACACCGACGGGGGGAGTGGAACCTTCGGGCAGAGGGTGCCGGAGGCCGACCTGCAGACCCTGCCGCGCGTCTTCCTCTTGGCGCGCGAGGACGCGGACTTCCGCAGCAACCTCGGCCTCTACCTTGAGGAGGCGGGCACCATCCTCCTCGAGGAGCTGGGCAGCGGCTGCAGCACGGCCCTCGACCTGCCTGCCGGCTTCACCCAGGTGGGTCACATCCTGCAGCGCCTCGGACTGGAAGCGGGCGTGCTGGAGGCAAGGGACCCCACCGGCTCGGTCCGCTTCGACGGCTACCTGTCGGTGGTCGACAACCACACCGGCGACGCCACCACCGTACCGGGGCTGCTGCGGACCTCCCGCGCGGTGTGTCCGCCCGACCCCAACCTGCCCAACATCCCGGCCCCCCGCCCGTGGGGCTACTTCGGCTACCACCTGCTGCCGGACCCGGCCGAGGAGGAGCTAGCTGAGCTCTGTGGGCGCACGCCGGGGCAGCTCGAGGAGTACTACCAGCAGAGTGACGCCGAAGGCCAGGCGCTGTCCGCGAGCCTGGAGGCCTACATCCGAGAGTGGTGGGCCGGACGGCAGCCCGCCCTCCTGCCCGACGGCCTCCTCCCGCCGTCGATGGACAACGAGAAGACCCACTCCTGGACCCTGCTGCGGCCGGAGGAGGTCGACCCCCGGGAGCAGTGGTTCCTCCTTCCCGCGCACGACGTCGCCGGCGACTTCTGCAACGCCTACCACGTCGGCAGCGACGAGGACGTCACCTACCTGCGGCTCTTCTTCGTCGCCCCCCTGGGCGCCGAGCTACTGGTGGAGGGAGACTTCCCCCACGCCCGGTTCCTGGACTACCAGGTCGCCCCGCCCTTCGACCCGCGTCACCCCTACACCGGCAACATCGGCACCACGGAGGTGTCGATCGTGGACGTGGACATCGAGCCGGACCCCGGGCACTCCAACCCCTTCCGAGTCGGCGCGGACCGCACCGCGCCCGATCGCCACTACCACCTCGCCTTCGACCTCCGGGCGGGAGACGTCGTGGAGCTCAACGCCGACCTCATGGCCTCGCCGGCGTTTCGCGCCCCCGGCAACCGGCGTGTCGGTGGGCCGTTCGAGTGCTCCGGACCGCTCGGGCAGGGGGTCCTCGTCCCGTCCACGGTCTGGCTGCGCTACTACGCGATCGACCGCGGTCTGGAGCCGTTCGGCGGGGTCGCCTACCCGAAAGCCCTGCTGCGGCTCTCCACGGGGGAGACCTTCTGGCTGCAGTGCGACTTCGAGCGGGTCACCGAGCTGGCGGGGAGGCCCGGCACGCCGACGACCACGCCGCCCCAGGAGCCGTGGGATTTCATGGGCGCGTATCTCGGCTGGATGAAGATCTTCGACCTGTGGCAGAACCGGGCCATCTGGAAGCTCTTCCCGTACACGGCGCCGTGGGGACCGAGGCCAGCCGAGACCACCAAGGAGTCCATAAGGCAGCAGCTCGCCTGCTACGCTGGCCGCGGCCCCGAGCTGCCAGCTCCGGGCAGCCTGGAGCCGAGCCCGACATCCTGCAACTACATCAACTACCTCGTCCGGCCCGTCCAGCTCGGCTTCAACATGCTCTATGCCGTCACCGGCAAGCTCCCGCTGACACCCGCAACCCGCGACGGCGACGAGGTGATGACCCGCGGCGAGGCGCGCTTCTGGTCCCTCTGTCGGTACGCCGACGGCGCCAACGGCAGCTACAACGGGCTGAACTACGGCTGCCTGATGGACGAAGAGGTGGTCACCGACGAGGGGTCGCGGTACGTGATCGTGATGTCGCGGCCCGAGGACCGTCCGGCCAACGCGAGGGCCGAGTGCGGGGTGAGCTGGATGGACTCCGGGCCGGAAGCCGGCGGGTCGATGGTCATCCGCTGGCTCTCGGTCCGCCCGGACCACTTCCTGGCGGAGCTCTCACCGAGCGTCGAGAACATCCCGTGGGCGGTCGGCGACTGGCCCCAGCCCGCCTATGACCCCAACCTGGTCGGCCACAACGTCCCTGGCGCGATGGGCGCATTCCACCCCCTCGTGCACTACCTGAACCCGGCCCAGTTCGAGGCGCTCGGCTGCCCGGTCGACCCGGCCAGCGTGCCAGCCTGGGACCCGTGACTCGCGCGACGGTGAGCCTGCGGGGAGGTGCGAAGGCCCCTGGCCTCGGCCGGCGCGGCGAGTGGCAGGGCGGTAGCACGTCGAGCACGGGTACGAGGCGGGTATCATCCTGAGATGGCCTGGCCGGGCGAGGACGCGTCGCTCCTGGACGCGCTGCGGCGCGGCGACGCCGAGTCGTGGCGCCGGTTCGTCATCCGCTGGCTGCCGCTGATCTCGAGCGCCGCGCGCCGAACGCTCGAGCGCACCGGGCGACGCGGGAGCGCGAGCGAGGTCGAGGACGCCACCCAGGAGGTCTTCCTCAAGCTCGTCAAGGACGACTTCCGCGCTCTCAGGCAATACGACTCCAGGCGCGCCACGCTCTCGACCTGGCTGACCGTCGTGGCGAGGTCAGTGACCATCGACCTGATCAGGCGGTCGCCGCCGGTCGCCGGCAACGACGGCGCGGGTCGGCCCGGGCTCGAGCCCCAGGTCTCACCCGTGGAGCCGGGCGGCTCGACGGTCGCCCTCTGCGTCGACCTGACCCCGCGCCAGCGCCTCGTGCTCCACCTCCTGTTCGACCGCGACCTTGATGTGGCAGAGGTCGCCCGCGCGCTGGGCGTCGAGGAGCAGACCGTCCGCAGCACCAAGCACAAGGCCGTGAGCAAGCTGAGGACCGCGATGACCACCGACGCTGGGGCCGAGGGATGGCCCTTGACCGGCGCGCGTACCACGAGGGGGGACGCATGACCGATCCCGAGCTGGACGACGGTCGAGATCTGTGGCGGCGGTGGGGCGGGGCCCGCTCGCGGCCCGGGCCCGGCGAGTGCCCGGACGCGATGCTGCTCGCAGCGTGGCTCGACGGGCGATGCGACTCGTCCGAGTCAGAGCGGGTCGAGGCGCACCTCGCCGTTTGTGAGGCGTGTCTCGCTGCGGTCGTCGAGCTCCGCACCCCGCTCGACGAGGCCGCCACACCGGTGTCCCTGCGCATGGTGGAGCGGGCGGCGGGCCTCGTGCCGAGGTGGCGCGCCGCGACCTTGCTCCGCCTCACAGCCGCGGCGGCGGTGGTTGTGGCCGCGTGCGGCGCGGGCTTCCTCGCCGGGGACTCAGCGGCACGGAAGCGGTGGCAGGCGGAGACCACGCTGGCGGCCGAGCTCACGCTCGAGCCGCCCGGCGCCGGGTGGCTGGCAGCTGGACCGGCGACCCGACCGTCTGAGCCTGGCCGGACGTGGGCGTGGCACGGCCCCGACGACAAGGCCTCTGGATCCGGAGGTGTGCGGTGATGGGACGTGGCCTGAAGCTGCTCCTGGCGCTGTCTCTCGCCTTCAACCTCTTCTTCGCGCTCGGCTTCGTGCGGGCCACGTGGACCCTGCGCCGACTCCGGACGCCGACCGGACGAGCCGCCCTCGTCGCGACCAGGCTCGACCTCGACCCCCAGCAGCGGCAGCACCGCGACCGGCTGCTGGAGCGGGCTCGGGCCGAGGTCCGCTCCCTCGAGCGGAGCGAGGCGTTGCGGGCGGAGTACTGGGCAGAGCTGGCGGGCACGCCGCCGGACCCGCAGCGACTGCACGAGCTGGTCGACCGCTCGGCCGCGGCGCACACCCAGGCCAGGCACGCGGCGGTGGACTACATGGTCGACTTCCTCGCCGTGTTGCGCCCGGAGCAGCGCCGCGAGTTCCTCGACGTGGCTCGCCGCACGACGGTGCTCGACCAGCAGTAGCCACGACCGGGGGGCCTGGCGAGACTCGCTCAGCGGTTGACCGCCCGGAGCAGGTCCTCGATCTCGAACGGCTTCTCAAGGAAGCTGGTGGCGCCGGCTGCCTCGGCCGCCGATCGCAGGGCCGGGCCGGCGGCAGACAGGATCACAACCCGCGCCCACGGCTGATGGCGGCGGGCGATCGAGGCTACGGTGAAGCCGCAGCAGCCCGGCATCTCGAGGTCGCTCACCACGACGTCGTACTCGGCGGCCAGGAGCATGCACACCGCCTCGATGCCGTCGCGCGCGGTGTCCACCAGCGCGCTGGAGCCGTCGGCCAGGCACGCGGCCAGAAGGGCGAGGACGGCCGGGTTGTCGTCGGCCACCAGGATCCTCCTCCGTCGCGGCGAGACCGCCGAGGCGTCCGCGCGCTCATCAGCGACAACCTCGCTTCCCACCTCTGCGCCGGTCTGCATTCTCACCTCCGACCTGGCCCGCTGGTCGCCGCCGCCGCGACCGCTCGCACTGCGAGGCCATCGGGTGATACGGGTGGTGGCGGCGGGGCATCCCCGAAACGCCGACGACCGGCACCACGCCGGCATTGGCAACCGCCTCGGCTGCGCCAGCCTACTCGCCCGCGGCGAACCGGGCGCCGGGCAGGACCGGGGTACTCACCGGCCCGTCCAGAGCGCCCCTCGGCTCGAACGGTGCCGGGTCCAGCGCTACGACATCCGGCCCGCCGGCAGCGCCCGGGCTCGGGCAGAGCACCGGACCGCCCGCCAGGCGGGCCTGCAGCGCCCTGCCGTCCATCCCCGGGCGGCCGTCCACCAGCTCCAGGAAGGCGTCCCGGTCACCCGGGTTCCAGTAGTGCATGGGCACGATGGTGCGGGCGCGCAGCAGCCCCACGAACGCCGCCGCCGGCTCGAGGATGTCGCGCACGAAGCCGATCGGCACCAGCACGACGTCGTAGGCGTCCGGGTAGAGCGCCCGGATGCGCTGCCGGACCTCCTCGTGCGTAACGCCCTCGACGAGCGCCTGGCAGTCGCCCATGTGGAGGATGCGCAGCCCCTTGTAGGTGAAGAGGAAGCCGTTGGTGTCCGCGGCCTCGAGCGAGCGCTCGAAAGTCGGGATGGTACGAATGCCGAGCCCCCCGACCGTCAGGTCGTGCGGCCCACGGAGCACCCGGCCGACCCCCTCCGGGAGCCTGCCCCCGGCGTGGTCAGGGTGGTCGTGGGAGTAGGTGACGATGTCCGGCACCAGCCCGCCGAGGGGGTGCACCGGGCTGTCGAGCCCGTAGGCGCGCGACTGCCCGTAGTCCATGAGCACGGTCGTGCCGTCGTCGAGCGTGAGCACGAACGCCGCGTGCCCGAGGTAGTGCAGGCAGACCGGCGCCTCCGCCGGGGAGCCCGACCCCGCGACCCGGGGCCCGACCGCGAGGGCAGCGGCACCCGCGACGACGCCCAGTAGGACAACCTGCCTCAGCCAGGAGCTGCGTGGGAAGACGGGGGCCTGGCTTCCCATTGGTCGAGTCTACCACCGGCCGGAAGCGAGGTGGGTGCGGCTGGCGGGCGCACCGTCCGCTACCGGGTCGAACGACGGCGCCTTCCCACAGGGCCTGGACAACCGCTCCGGGGTTTCCCACAGCTCCCCAGCCTCGACGGCGACGAGGGAGACTACCCTCCGCGCCCTTGACTTCCCACAGAAACACGAGCGGCGTCTCCGCCCGATCAGGCTGTTCGTGCCCTTCGGGGTTTCCGGGGATGTGGGGCTGCCGAACGCCGTACCACGGGGGTGACGCCCGGCCGCGCCGACGCGTCGGGCCATGGCGGCCCGGCCGCCCGCGGGCGGTGCGCCAGGGAGGCGGCGCTCGTGATGCGATCGACCGAGGCCACGTGGCCTGCAGATCCGCGGACCCGTCCCGTCGCGCGACTCGAGGGGGTCCCGACGACGTCCATCGCCATCGTCGTTCTCTGGTTGGCCGCTTCACCGGCTCCCGCCACCGAGTGGTACGCCGCCTCCAGACGGGGGCCCGATGCCCAGCGCAGGGGCCGCCCGACCGTCGCCGCCGGATGCCTGCGGAAGGAGGTCAGGGGGGGGCCGCCCCGGGGCGACGTCGTCCTGACTTACGGCACGAACCGCATCGCCTTCCACCCGCACGTCCGCCTGGCGCGGGCGCACGTCCTGACCGGCGACCTCGGCGCCGCGCGAGCCGAGCTCGAAGCGGCCGAGCGCCACGACGAGCCAGCCACCGAGCGGAGGATCGTGGCCGACCTGCTCAGGGCCTCGATCGAGAAGGGGACGCGGCGGGCGCCCCGCCTGCGCCAGAGGAGCGGGCTCGCTCGAAGCTCGAAGGCTCCCAGCCGCGCCCGCGAGGTCGCGAGGCTCACCTGCGCCGCGGGCGAGCCACCGGCGAGGCCGAGTCGACCCGTGACCGTCGGCTGCGGAATCGGCCGCAGAATGGAGGGGGAATGACGATGCACCGGCCTGGCCGCGCCCAGGCGTTGCGGCGGACGGCCGCCTCTCTGCTCCTGCTCGTGGGGCTGGGACGTGGCCTGGGAGGTGTCCTGCTTCTGATGCAGGGCGCCTCGCTGGACCCGGCAATCAGGGCCTCGCCGGGTCTTGCCCGCTGCATCGGCTTGCTCTTGGTCGTCGTCTCCGTGGCTCAGCTGGGCGCCGGGGCGATGCTCGTGCTCGGGCACAGGCGTGCCCGCACCATCGCCGCCGTCGCGGTCAGCGCCTTCTTCCTCGACGGTCTCCTGAACGGCACCGTTCTCTACGGCCGTCCTGGAGCCGGTGGGACGAGCACGAACTTCCTCGTCGCTCTCGTCGTGCTCGCCCTCCTAGCCTTTGGGAGCGACCCGGCAAGACCGGCTGCCCCATCGTCCGCCCCCT
>CAYTJW010000090.1:2827-12013 GCA_964438135.1 uncultured Thermoanaerobaculia bacterium | reverse complement strand
GTCGCCGGCGGCGAGGGCGGTGACCGCGCCCGCGACCGCCACCGGCCGCGGCCGGCCGAGGTTGCCGCGGCCGTCGCCCGGCAGCAGCCACAGCCGGTTCGCGCCGCGGGCGGCGGCGACGACGTCGAAGTGGCCGTCGGCGTCGAAGTCGCCGCCGGCGAGGAAGTCCGGCGGGTCGGGCAGCTCGGCGGAGCCGAGGCCGCCCAGGAAGGGGCGGTCGGTGAAGGAGCCGTCCCCCCGCCGCGCCCGCGCCTCGTCCGTGTGCGGGTAGACGGCGTCGACGTTGCCGCGCAGCACCCCGACGACGCCGCCGTTGCTCCAGGACCAGCCGGAGACGAGGTCGGGCACCCCGTCCTCGTCGAGGTCGGCAACGGCGAGCGCCAGCGGCTCGAGCTCCGGCCTCCGGAGCGCGACGTGGCCGGCGACCGCGTCGCGCTCGAGCTCGAAGCGCATCCAGGGCGCGTCGTCCTGGTTGACGAACGTTGCGGCGTCGAGCACGCCGACGCCGGCCGCAAGGACGGCACACGCGACCACGCTCGCGAGGTGGCTGAGACGGCGCATGGTGGGCCTCCTGAGGCGAGTCTGGCCCCGCAGCCACCGCCCGTCAAGGCCCGCCGGCCGTGCCGGGTCCGCCCGCAACCGCGGCGACGGGAGCGCGGCCCCGGTCAGGGCTGGGTCGAGTCCCAGGCCCCCACGTCGCCGGTGGCGAGGCCGTCGCAGAACAGGCACCACATCTCGACCGCGCCGATGTCGCAGTTGGCGAACAAGTTGTTGTCGCCGTCCACCGGGCGGCTCTGGTGGCTCTGGTCGAGCGGGTCGCACAGGGAGAAGCTCGAGCCGGTGAACATGTAGCCGCCGTCGACGGTCAGGCTCGACGGCAACGGCACGCGGACGAGGGTGCCCGAGGGGTTGCGCTCGAGCCCGCCGAGCAGCGCCGGGATCGGGCTGGCGGCGGTGCCGAAGCGGTCGCTCGGCAGGGCGGCGATGGCGCAACCCGAGCTGTTGCCGACGAGGTTGAAGCCGTGCGAGGTGAGGCTCGTCGACTGGCCGCCGCAGTCGGGGTTGTCGGTGCCGAACGAGCTCAGGTCCTGGTTGTCGGCGACGATGGAGTGGGCCAGGTTGAGGCTCGCCCCGGCCAGCACCATGACGCCGCCGCCGTCGCCGTCGTTGGTGGTGTACCAGCCGCAGCTGCTGCCGGTGACGGTGGTGTGGCGCAGCCAGGCGGTCGCGCCCTCGTCCAGGTACAGGCTGCCGCCGTCGTACCTGGCGCTGTTGCCGCTCATGGTCGAGTTGGTCAGGTAGAGGATCGCGTTGTCGGCGTAGATGCCGCCGCCGTGGAGAGCGGTGCCGCTGACCGCGTCCGCGTAGTTGCCGGTGAAGGTGGTGCGGTCGAGGTGGAGCACGGCCTCCCACAGGTACGCCCCGCCCCCCTTGCGGGCGGAGCTGTTCTCCACCACGCAGTCGGTGAGAGTGACCTTGGCCACCTCGACCAGCAGCGCCCCGCCGCGCGGGTCGGCGCCGTCGACGTTCATGCCGTTGGTGAAGGTGACGCGCTCGACGAAGACGTCGCCGGTGTTCGTGGTGATCCTGGCCACGCGGTGGGCGTCGAGGGCGTCGAGGACGACGTCCTCGCCGCCGGCGTTCGGGTCCAGGGGCATGATGGTGAGGAGGTCCTCCTCGCCGGAGATGTCCAGCTCGCCGAGGGAGAGCTGGTAGCGGCCGGTCGGGAGGTAGATCACGTCGACGCCGTCGCCCGGCACGCAGCCGTGGGCGACGCTCCACAGCGGGTCCTCGTCGATCGCCGCCTGGATCGCCTCGCGCAGGGAGCAGTACGAGTTCTCGGTCAGCTCGTCGGTGGGGCCGTCGACGGCGATCAGCGCGGCGCGGGCCGCTGCGGCCGGAATCAGGGCGCAGGAGATGGCAGCGAGCAGAGCCAGTGTCCTCGGCATCGTCCCCTCCCTCCAGTGGCGCCGACGCTCGCGCCGGGCGCGGGTCGTGGCCCGGGCATGGGTTGCCAGTGTCCAGCTGCGAGTGTACCACCGGGCCGCCCGAGGGTGGCGCCGCGGCTGCGCCGGTGCCCGCGCAGGCCCTTGCCGGGCCCCGGCACGGGGGGCAGCGGTCGGCGGGAACCGCGGCGCTGCCGCGACCGGTGGTGGTCAGGGGCCGCGGCGTCGACCGCCGGGTGCCCGGAGGGTCTACAATCTCGTCCATGGCGGCCGAGGAACGACCCCGGGCGGCGTGGCGGGAGCGGTTGCACACCGTGATCTTCGAGGCCGACACCCCGGCCGGAAGGGCCTTCGACCTCGGCCTGCTGGTCCTGATCGTGCTCAGCGTGGTGGTGGTCTGCCTGGACAGCGTGGGGTCGCTGCGGGAGCGGTACGGCCTCGCGCTCAGGACCCTGGAGTGGGTCATCACGGCGGTGTTCACGGTCGAGTACGCGTTGCGGCTGCTGTGCGTGCGGCGCCCGCTCCGCTACGCGCTCAGCTTCTTCGGGGTCATCGACCTGCTGGCGGTGCTGCCCAGCTACCTGAGCCTGGTGGTCCACGGCGCCCAGTCGCTGCTGGCGATCCGGGCGCTGCGCCTGCTGCGGGTGTTCCGCATCCTCAAGCTGTCGCAGCTGCTGGGCGAGGCGCGGGTGATCACGGACGCCCTGTACGCCAGCCGGGCCAAGATCTTCG
The DNA here is from genome assembly GCA_964438135.1 of uncultured Thermoanaerobaculia bacterium. Lineage (GTDB taxonomy): Bacteria > Acidobacteriota > Thermoanaerobaculia > Thermoanaerobaculales > Sulfomarinibacteraceae > CAYTJW01. The sequence goes on along the minus strand of CAYTJW010000090.1, from coordinate 9,335 downwards.
TCTTCGTGTTCGCGGTCATGACCATCGTCACCGTGGTCGGCGCGGCCATGTACGTGGTCGAAGGGCCGGCCCACGGCTTCGACTCCATCCCGCGCGGCATCTACTGGGCGATCGTCACCCTGACCACGGTCGGCTTCGGCGACATCGCCCCGCGCACCCCCCTCGGCCAGGCGCTGGCGTGCGTGGTGATGATCCTCGGCTACGCCGTCATCGCCGTGCCGACCGGTATCGTCACCGCCGAGCTGACCCGGGCGCGGCCGCGGCAGGTCTCCACCCAGGCCTGCCCGGACTGCGGCCGCGAGGGCCACGACCCCGATGCCCGCCACTGCAAGCAGTGTGGCGCGAGGCTGTGACCGGTCGCGCCGCCGCGACGGGCGGCCGGCAGGGTGTATCAGGGCAGCGGCGGCGCCGACTCCTGGGCGTCAAAGGAGGACGACGATGACGCGACATGGCTCACGGCTCACACGGCTCGCCCTGGTCCTGCTGGCGGCGTGCTCGGTCGCCACCGCGGCGGGCCCGCGCCTCGATGGCTCCCTCGCCGACCACGCCACCGCCCTGGTGGTGCAACCCCGCTCGGTCGCCACCGTGGCGGTCGACGGCGGGTCTCTCCGGGTCAGTGCCGGCTCGCTGCGGGTGCTGGCCGACCGCGGCTTCGCCGAGACCTTCTTGCAGCTGGACGGCGTCCGGCTGACTCCCGGCAGCCGCTACCTGGTGCTGCAGGGGACTCGGCCGCTGGTGGCGGTGGTCGCCGACTCCGGCGGCCGGGTCAACGGCCGCTTTGCCACCGGCGCGGCGCGCCAGGGCTGGAAGGGCCTGTCGCCGGCCCTGGCCGAGCGGCTCGAGCGGCCGCTCGGCGCGCTCGACGTGGTGGCGGTGAGCGGCAAGGCCGCCGCCGGCCGGGTTGCGGCCCTGGCCAAGGACGACCCGGGCTACTTCGACTGGACGCCGCTGTGCCCGGCCGAGGGCTCGCCCGACGGCGCCCGCTTCGGCGAGGCGACCGTGTCCGAATACCAGGGCTTCTCCTACCTCTCGGTCTTCGGCAGCGGCGTCGAGCCGCTGGCTGCGGTCACCCTCCGCGCCAACGGGGTCGACGTCGGCACGGTCACCGCCGACGACTTCGGCTTCGTCTGGGCGGACGCGTCCGCCGGCACCCCGCCGGGCGGCGGCGATCCCTCGACCGGCTTCCCCGGCGCCATGTTCGAGCTGCCGGCGGCGCTGCTGCCGGTGAGCTCGATCGCCGCGGTCGAGCTGGTGGTGGGCGGGCAGGCGGCCCTGGCCGGCGACTTCGCCTCGCCGTGCGTGGAGGAGCCGCCCATGCCGGTCGAGGCGGGCAGCGTCATGCTGTGCGACTCATCGTCGACGTGGCGGTTCGGCTGGTTCGACTGGGCCATCTTCGACGACGGCCTCGAGGTCGCGACCTTCGGCGCCTTCGGGCTCGACGCCGGCGCCGTGGTCGAGGTGGCGGTTGACGGCGTCGAGGTCGGGTCCGGCACGGTGTTCGACGACGGCTCGTTGTGGCTGGCCTTCTCCAGCGCCCCGGGCGGCGAGGAGCTGCCCCTGCCGGCCGAGGTCCTGCCCCTGTCCGGCACCGAGGAGGTGGTCGCGTCCGTGGGCGGCGCGGCGGTCCTCTCCGGCACTCCCGACACGCTCTGCTCCTGGCCCGAGCCGGTGGAGTCCGGCTCGACCCCGCTCTGCTTCGGGGACGGCGGCACCGACCCGCGCCTGGCGTGGGCCGAGGTGGGCTGGACCGTCTACAGCGAAGGGACCGAGGAGCTGTGGCTGTGGGCCTACGGCCTCGACGCGGCGACCCAGGTCGGCGTGACCGTCGACGGCACCGCCCTCGGCCCATTCGGCACGGACGACTGGGGGTACCTGTGGGTCGGCCTCTCCTCCAACCCGGCGCCGGGCCAGGGCACCTTGCCCGACGCCATCCGGCCGGTGGCCGAGATCGACGCCGTGACCCTCGACCTGGCCGGGGCGGTGGTGGCCGAGGGCAGCTTCAGCGAGCCGTGCCAGCCGCCGCTGCCGCCGGTGCCGGTCTCCTCCGGCTGGACCTCGCTCTGCCCGCTCGCGGGCGGCCCCGACGTGGGCTGGGGCGACATCGGCTGGGCGGTCTACGACAACGGCCTCGAGGAGATGTGGCTGTCGGCGTGGGGCTTCGCCGCCGGCGACGGCGTCACCCTGACGGTCGACGGTCACGACCTGGGCGTCTTCACCGCCGACGAGTGGGGCGGCCTCTACCTGTCCTTCTCGTCCGACCCGGCGGCCGGCGCCCAGCTGCCCCTGCCGGATGAGATCCGGCCGCTCGACGGGATGGACCTGGTCGGCCTGGCGGTCGACGGCGCCGTGGCTCTCGCCGGCAGCTTCAGCCAGCCGTGCACCCCCGAGCCGCCGCCGGAGCCGGTCGCGACCGGCTACACCCAGCTCTGCCCGCAGGGCGCCTCGCTCGCCTCCGGCGACGTCTACTGGGCGGTCTGGGAGGACGGCCTGGAGGAGCTGTCGGTGTCCGCCTACTCCCTGCCGGCGGGGACGAGCCTCGAGCTGGTGGTCGACGGGGCCAGCCTGGGCACCTTCACCACCGACTCCTGGGGGTACCTCTTCCTGTCCTTCGCCTCCGAGCCGCGCTGGGAGGGCCAGCTGACCCTGCCGGCCGAGGTCCGGCCCCTGGCCGAGGTCGACGTGGTCCTGCTGCGCGACGCGGCCGGCGCGGCGGTGGTCGCAGGGAGCTTCGCCGAGCCGTGCTCGGTGCAGCCCGAGTACCAGGGCTCGACCACCGGCCTGTGCGGCGGCGACGGCACCGGGTTCGGCGTGGCGGGGTGGTGGACGGCGGCCGTCAACGGCCAGCAGGTGGCCGAGGGGGTCGACCTCATGCTGTGGCCGGAGGACGCCGCGGCCTCCTTCGAGGTGGTGATCGACGGCGTCGACGTCGGCGCGCCGGTGGTCCAGGAGTGGTGGCCGGGGACCCTGGTCCTGTCGCTCGGCACGCTCGCCCCGCTGCCGGTCCCGCCCGAGCTCGAGCCGGTGTCCGCGATCGACGTGGTGCAGGTCCTCGGCGCGGACGGCGCCGTCGTCTACCAGGGCAGCTTCTCCAACCCCTGCGCGCGGCAGTACGACGAGCCGATGCCGTTCGCGGCGGTGGCCAACACGCTGCAGCGATCGGTGCGGAAGGCGGTGCGGTAGAGCGGTCGCTCCGCCCCGCGAGCGCGACTCGGGCGCCCCGGCATCGAGCCGGGGCGCCCGCTCTTTTCGGCGCGCCGGCAGCGGCCGGGTCAGGCCCGGGTGAACAGCACGGCGTAGGAGGCGAAGATCACCACGTCGGGCACGAAGTGGATCAGCCAGGGGGCGAGCATGCCCCTGGTCTCCAGCATGGCCTTGCCGAGGAGGTAGGCCAGGAAGCCGGTCATCGCCGCGCCGGCGAGCCCGGGCGGCGAGCCGTGCAGGTAGTGGGCGAGGCCGAAGAAGACCACCGAGATGGCGAGCGCGTGGGCCCGGCCGACGGGCCCGGGGAGCGTGGCCAGGAACGAGGCGCGGAAGGTGACCTCCTCGGTGAAGGCGTTGACGGCCGCGAACAGGAGCGCGGCCGGGAGGAGGGGCGCGGCGGCGAGCAGCGCCGCCGCCGCCGGGCGGACGGCGAGCAGGGTGGGGATGAGCACGCCGAGGCCCGCCACGGCGGCGAAGATGAGGGCGAACGGACGCCACGGCTCGCCGCCGCGGATGCCGAGCCAGCGCACCGGCTCGATCGGCGCGCCGAGGTCGCCGACGACGAGGAAGAAGGCCGGGCGGCGCCGTGCGAGCCGCCACAGGGCGGCGAGGACCGCCGCCGCCACCGCCAGGTCCAGGACGTGCACCGCCAGGTAGCCGGTGAGGAAGGACACCCCCTCGCGGTTGAAGTGCTCCTGGTAGACGTCGGTGCGGCGGACCATGCCGGTGGCGAGGAGGGCGGCGGAGAGCGTCAGCAGCACCACGGCGTACGGCCGCAGGGGCCGCAGCGCCCGCCAGGCGAGGGTCAGACCGAGGAAGGCGACCAGGGCCACGACCTTGGCCGCGGGCAGCCAGCCCGGCGGCGGCGTCCCGAGGTGCGTGCAGGCGATCTCGGGCAGGTCCGAGACCGCCAGCATCGCCGCCCAGGCGACCGCCGCCAGCAGCCTCGAGCCGCCCGCGGCGTTCGCCGCGGTGTCGGTGCCCGCTCGAGCGCAGGCCGGGCCGTCGAACCTCACCACGGCGGTTTCCTCCGTGCCAGCGACCAATGGGCCTCGCCCGCCGGGGGGCGGGGGATCGGGCGGCTGCGAGCTGGCAGCTGAGCCTGTTTCAAAACCCCTGTCATCCCGAGGAGACCCGCAGGGTCGACGAGGGATCCCTCGCGGGGGACCCATGGCGAGACGGCCAGCAAGAAGCGATGTCGCCGTGGCAAGCTCTTTCTCCACAAAGGATTCCTCGCCCGAGCACGCCCGCCCGCCCAGCCCGGGCTCGGAATGACAGGGAGCTGGAGGGCGCCCGCCGGAGCACCACGGAAGGTCACAGACGTCCGTGGAAGGGCGTTTTGAAAGAGGCTCAGCTGACCGCTCCGCCTAGTACCGGTAGTAGTCCGGCTTGAACGGGCCGCCCGCTGGGATGCCGAGGTAGGCCGCCTGGGCCTCGGTGAGCCGGGTCAGGCGGGCGCCGAGCTTGGCCAGGTGGAGGCGGGCGACCTCCTCGTCGAGCGCCTTGGGCAGGGTCGTCACGCCGATCTCGTGCGGCCGGGTCCACAGGTCGACCTGGGCCAGGGTCTGGTTGGTGAAGGAGCTCGACATCACGAACGAGGGGTGGCCGGTGGCGCAGCCGAGGTTGACCAGGCGGCCTTCGGCCAGGAGCAGGATGGCGTGGCCGTCGGGGAACTCGAAGCGGTCGAGCTGGGGCTTGACCGTCACCCGCCGGACGCCCGGCCAGGCCATCAGCCGGTCGACCTGGATCTCCGAGTCGAAGTGGCCGATGTTGCAGACGATGGCCTGGTCCTTCATGCGGCTCATGTGCTCGGCGGTGATGACGTCGCAGCAGCCGGTGGCGGTGACCCAGATGTCCGCCTCGGCGACCGCCTCGTCCACGGTCACCACCCGGTAGCCGGCCATGCACGCCTGCAGGGCGCAGATCGGGTCGACCTCGGTCACCCACACCCGCGCGTGGTGGGCGGCGAGCGCCTCGGCCGAGCCCTTGCCGACGTCGCCGAAGCCGCACACGACCGCGATCTTGCCCGCTACCATCACGTCGGTGGCGCGCTTGATGCCGTCGACCAGCGACTCGCGGCAGCCGTAGACGTTGTCGAACTTGGACTTGGTCACCGAGTCGTTGACGTTGACCGCCGGCACCAGCAGCTCGCCCCGCTCGGCCAGCTGGTAGAGGCGGTGGACGCCGGTGGTGGTCTCCTCCGAGATCCCCTTGAGCTCCGCCACCAGCCGGTGCCAGAAGCCGGGGGCCTCGGACGCCGTGCGGCGGAGCAGGGCGTTGACGATGGCCAGCTCCTTGTTGTCGGTCGGCGCCTCGAGGACGGTCGGGTCGACCTCGGCCTGGTGGCCGCGGTGGACGAGCAGGGTGGCGTCGCCGCCGTCGTCGACGATCAGGTTCGGGCCGCGGCCGTCCGGCCAGGTCAGCGCCTGCTTCGTGCACCACCAGTACTCCTCCAGCGACTCCCCCTTCCAGGCGAAGACCGGCACGCCGCTGGCGGCGACGGCGGCGGCGGCGTGGTCCTGGGTCGAGAAGATGTTGCAGGAGGCCCAGCGGACGTCGGCGCCGAGGGCGCGCAGGGTCTCGACCAGGACCGCGGTCTGGATGGTCATGTGCAGCGAGCCGGAGACGCGCGCCCCGGCGAGGGGCCGGCGCGGCCCGTACTGCTCGCGGGTCGCCATCAGCCCCGGCATCTCCTTCTCGGCGATCTCGATCTCTCGCCGGCCCCACTCGGCCAGGCCGATGTCGGCAACCCGGTAGTCGACGGTGGTGGTGTCGTGCATCTCGCGCTCCCTTCGCCGGCGCGGATTGTACCCCGCGCCCCCGGGACCCGCACCCGGGGACGACGGCGGGGGCCGGCGCGCCGGGCGCCGGACTGTGGCACCATGGGTGCGGACGAGGGGAGTGACGATGGCGTTGACCAAGGGCACCGACCTGGCGGCCATGCGTGACCACCTGCGCGGGCTGGGGCCGGCGGTGGAGGCAGCGGTGACCGCCCGCATGGACCCGGAGGCTCTGCGCCTGTACCAGAAGGCCCTGGCCTTCGACTGGTCGCCGGTCGAGGTGCAGATGCGGGTCTACCTGGCCGCAGCCCTGACCCTGTTCCCGGACGCGGCCGAGCCCATGGCCGAGCTCGGCCGGCTGCTGGCGCAGCGCGCCTACGGCGGCATCTACCGGGTCTTCCTCCGCATCCCGACCGTGAAGTACGTCATGAGCCGGGCGGCGCAGCTCTGGAGCACCTACTACGACACCGGCCAGGCGACGGTGGAGAACGCCACCGACCGGGGCCTCGACGTGGTGGTGCGCGGCT
>CAYTJW010000090.1:0-2817 GCA_964438135.1 uncultured Thermoanaerobaculia bacterium | reverse complement strand
ACATGCTGGTGCTGCTCGAGCACACCGGCGTCAGGGGCGCCCGCCTCAGCCGCGACGAGCGCGACCCGGCCGCCTGGCGCTGGCAGCTGCGCTGGGGGTAGGCGCGCGTCGCGCCGCCCGTCACCGGCCCCGCATCTCCCGGCGCCGCTTCCGGTAGGCGAGGGGCACGCGGGCCACGGCGGCCACCACCGTGACCAGCACCGCGACGGACAGCGCGGCCGCGGAGGGCGGCTTGCGGGCCCAGAAGCGGGCCTGGCAGTCCAGGCACCGGTAGGGCTCGGCGGGGTTGACCGGGGCGGCGGCGCGGTCGAGCGGCTGCGGGATCGAGCGCAGCAGGGCTCCCGAGCCGCACGCCGGGCAGCGCAGCGCGGGGTCGATGTCGGCGGCGAGCCGCTCGTCGATCGGCTGGCGGTAGACGTGACCGTCGAGGTACAGCGCCAGCTGCAGCGCGGCGTTGCCGACCACGGCCGCCACCAGCAGCATGAGCAGGGTCGCGGCCAGGGCACGCGGCCACTCCTTGAGCCGCCAGAAGGTGCCGTTGCAGCTCGGGCAGAGCAGGGGTTGGAGCGGGTTGAGGTGGTCGAGCGCCTTCTGCAGCGGCAGCTTGCGGGCTCGGCGCCGCGGCACCTCGTGGCAGGTCGGGCAGCGCCCGGTCACCCGGCGCCCCCGTCGGCCGGTCGGGCACGGAGCATGGCCGCAGTGTAGCGGGGTCCTCCCGGCCGGTCGAGGCGGGCATCGCCGCGGTGCCTCGCGGCCCGACCTGGACCTGGACCTGGACCGCGCGCGGCCATCGTCCACGACCACGTCCATGACCACGACCACGTTCCGAGGCGTTCCACAGAGCCTGACTCATCTGCGAGGATGTCGTTCCCCCGGGGACCCTGGCGGCGTCCTCCCCGCCGGTCGAGGCGAGCCCGGGGACGGACCGGGGTGAGTTGACCCCGGCCCGAGGCTGTGCCACCGTGGCCGCCGCTCGCGCGGGCACCCGCCCGGGCCCGAGACAAGGACGCACCGTGGATCACTCGGCGTTGGTCGAGGCTCTCATGGACCCCGGGTTCTACCCGCACCCGGTCGAGCGGGTGGACCTCGTCCAGACCCACATCTCGTCGGTCTTCCTGACCGGTGAGGTGGCGTACAAGGTGAAGAAGCCGGTCGACTTCGGCTTCCTCGACTTCACCACCCCCGAGCTCCGGCGCGAGTTCTGCCTGGCCGAGCTCGAGCTCAACCGCCGGCTGGCGCCCTCGGTGTACCGCTCGGTCGAGCCGGTGGTCTGCCGCGAGGGCCGCCTGGCCCTGGGCGGCGAGGGCGAGGTGGTCGACTGGGCGGTGGTCATGCGGCAGATGGACGGCCGGCTGCTGGGGCCGGCGGTGCTCGAGCGCGGCGAGCTCGACCGGCGGCGGGTGGACCGTCTCGTCGACCTGCTGGTGCCGTTCTACCGCGAGGCCGCGACCGGGCCCGGGGTGGACGAGTACGGTCGGCCCGAGTCGATCCGGGTCAACACCGACGAGAACTTCGCCCAGACCGAGGCCTTCGTCGGCGTCGCCCTGTCGCGCTCCCGCTACGAGCGCATCGTCGCCTTCACCGACGACTTCCTGTCCAGCCGCCGGGAGCTGCTCGAGCGGCGGGTGGCCGAGGGCCGCATCCGCGAGTGCCACGGCGACCTCCACCTGGGCAACATCGTCTTCGAGGAGCCGCCGGTCATCTTCGACTGCATCGAGTTCAACCGCCGCTTCCGCTGCTCCGACGTCGCCGTCGACCTCGCCTTCCTGGTCATGGACCTCGACTTCCGCGGTTGCCCGGAGCTGGCTCGGCGGGTGGTGGAACGCTACGTCGAGCTGTCGGGCGACCGCGAGCTGCCGGAGCTGCTGCCGTTCTACTGCTGCTACCGGGCCTACGTGCGGGGCAAGATCGCCTGCTTCACCGCCGCCGGGCAGGGCGTGAGCGACCAGGTGCGGTCGCTGCAGCTCACCCTGGCCAGCCGGTACTTCGCGCTCGCCCACCGCTACGCGGACGGCGGCCGCGTGCCCGGGCTGGTGGTGCTGTACGGCCTGATGGGCACCGGCAAGACCACCCTCGCCCACCACCTCGAGCACGACCACGGCTGGCCGGTGCTGTCGACCGACGCCATCCGCAAGCAGCTGGCCGGCATCGGCGAGACCACCAAGGTGCTGGTGCCCTACAACGAGGGCCTGTACTCCCCGGCGATGTCGCGCCGCACCTACGCCGAGGTCTGCCGCCGCGCCGAGGAGCTGCTCGCCGAGCGGGCGACCGTGGTGGTCGACGGGGCGTTCAAGGTCCAGGACGAGCGCGACCTGGTGGTGGCGGCAGCGCGCCGCGCGGGCGCCGAGCTGGTCTTCGTCGAGACCCTGTGCACGGCCGAGGAGCAGCGTCGGCGGCTCGAGGCGCGGCAGTACCGACCCGACGTGTCGGACGGCCGGCCGGAGCTGATCGACGCCCAGCGCCGGGACTTCCAACCTCCCCGGCCGGAGTACGCGCACCTGTTCGAGGTCCTGGACACCAACGGCACGGTCGAGGAGACCCGCGCCGCCCTGTTCGCGCTCCTCGAGCGGCGGGGGATCGCCAGGTAGGCCCTGGCGACCGGCGGCCAGGGGGGATTGCACCGTGCGCAGGTCGGCCACCCTCGGCCAGCAGCTCGCGCTGGGCGGCGTCATCCTGACCTGTGCCGTCGGCGGGGTGGTCGGGGCCGAGGGCTGGCACCTGCTCACCCTGACCGTCCGCAACGAGGCCGAGGCGCGCGTCCGCGACGCGGTGCGGGTGGCGCGGCGGATGGTCGACCAGGAGCTCGACCGCCTCGCG
>CAYTJW010000089.1:0-12069 GCA_964438135.1 uncultured Thermoanaerobaculia bacterium | reverse complement strand
GGCCGTCCCCGCGCCCCACTTGGGCGGCTGGCGGCGGGCCGGCACCGGGGGGGGCCGGCCGGCCCGGGAGGGGAGGCGCCATGGACCTGCTCCTGTCTTTCGGGCTCGAGACCGCCGCCGCGCTGGTCGGGCTGCTGGCGGCGACCCTGGGCGCCCTCGCCCTCGAGCGCCGCAAGGAGCGGGCCGCCCTGCGGCGCCGGGCGGCGCTGGTGCTGCGCTCCCTCAAGCAGGAGCTCGACCGCGACCTCGTCGCCCTGGTCGACGCCCGGCCCGCGTTCCACAAGACCCCGTGGGGCAGGACCTTCTACCTCAGCACCACGGCCTGGGACACGGCCGTCGCCAGCGGCGACCTGCCGCGGGTGGTCGGGGACGAGCTGACCGACGCCCTGACCGCGCACTACGGCACCCTGGTGCGCGTCCGCTACTACCTCGACCTCATGACCCGGCTGTGGCTGGCCCCGGCCGAGATCGACGGTCGCGACCGCATCCGCGAGGGCTTCAGCCGTGCCATCCGCAGTGCCATGGACGAGGCCGTCGAGCGCCAGCCGCGTCTGCTCCAGCTGATCGCCTCCGGCCTGCGCGAGGTCGAGGCCTGAGGGGGCCGGCTCAGCCCAGCACCACCCCCGCCCGCCGGGCGTCCCAGATCCGCTGCCGCAGCGCCTGCTCCGCCGGCTCCAGGCCGGCCTCGCCGCGGGCGCGGCGGTGCTTGAGGAAGGCGAGCTCGACCAGGTCGAGCTGCTTGCGCCGGCTGGGGGCGTAGCCCGACCGGCTCTGCGACAGGCTGAAGAAGTTCCACAGCGGCACCAGCATCCACCAGCTCGTGGTGCGCTCGAGCTCGGGCTGGTCGAGCAGGCGGCCGATCTCCTCGGCCAGCCCGGTGCGGACGATGGCGCGGTCGCGCGCCACCAGGGCCACCACGAGGACGAAGAACAGCAGGTCGAAGAGCCAGAACAGCAGCAGCTTGGCGACGAAGCCGAGGCCCTCGGCGAGGAGGAAGGTGACGAGCAGGTTGTGGACGAAGTGGAGACCGACCGCCCCGACCCAGCCGGCGAGCGGCAGCGCCAGCTTGAGCACGACCGGGCGGACGGTCGCCGCCGCGCCGACGCCGAGGCCCAGGACGGCGGTGAAGGAGGCGTGGCCGAGGCCGGCGAGGACGGTGCGGAAGACGAACGTCGCCCCGAGGGCGCCGAGGCCGCCGTCGGCCATGGCCCGCCCGAGGTAGAGAGTGTCCTCGGCGAGGGTGAAGCCGAGGCCGACCATGCCGCCGTAGATGGCGCCGTCGAGCGGCCCGTCCAGCTCGCGGAAGCCGGCCGCCGCGGCCAGCAGCAGCAGCAGCAGGGCGAGGCCCTTGGTGGTCTCCTCGACCACGGGCGCGACGAAGGTGGCGGTGGAGGCCTCGAGCATGGGGTCGCCCTGGCCGAGGTCGAGCGCCACCGCCAGCGCGCCGGCGCCGACGGCGTCGCCGACCATCGACATGACGCTGGCGCCGAAGGCGCCCCAGGCGAAGGTCAGGAGCAGCAGCCAGAGCGGCTCCGGCTCGTAGCGGTCGACGCCGCGGATGAACAGGAAGTAGACCAGGACGCAGGGGCTGACGAGCAGGGCGCCGACGAGCAGGCCGACGAGGGACATGGCGGCAGGGTACACCAGGAGCAGCGGTCAGCGTTCAGCGGTCAGCGTTCAGCTTCCACCACCCTCCCCCCGGTACCCGGGGCGCCGGCCGTGTCGCTCTCCGCTCTGCCGGCGAAGGGTCGGGGCGGGCGGGGGAGCTGACAGCTGACCGCTGAGTGCTGACAGCTGCGCCTCACGCCAGCTCGGCGCGGAAGCGGTCGCCGTCGCGGCGGACCAGCAGGCGGCGGGCGCACACCGGGCAGGTGAGACCGGTGCCGTCGGTGGCGGTCGGGTGGACCGAGCAGCAGGCCGAGCAGTAGGGGCAGAGGAGCTCGCGCGGGTCCTCCGGGGCCGCCTGCAGGTAGGGCTCGAGCTCGCGGTCGCGGTAGGCGAGCAGGGTCGCCTGCACGACCTCGGGGTCGAACTGCCGGGCGGCCTCGCTCTCCAGCTCGGCCACCGCCACGTCGTGGGCCAGGCCCGGCCGGTAGGGTCGGCTCGAGGTCATGGCGTCGAGGGCGTCGGCCACCGCCAGCAGGCGGGCTTCGAGGGGGATGTCCTCGCCCCGGAGCCGGGCCGGGTAGCCGCTGCCGTCCCACCGCTCGTGGTGGTGCAGCACGCACGGCAGCACCCGCTCCAGCGACGGCACGTCGCGCAGCATGCGGGCCCCGATCTGCGGGTGCAGCTCCATCCTCTGCTGCTCCTCGGGGGAGAGGGGGCCGGGCTTGGTGAGGATCGAGTCGGGCACGCCGATCTTGCCGATGTCGTGCAGGACCCCGCCGACCTCGAGCTCGGAGATGCGCTCCCCCGACCAGCCGAGCCGGCGGGCGATGACCTGGGAGAAGCGGGCCACCCGCCAGGTGTGGCCGATGGTGTAGTGGTCGCGGGCCTCGATGGCGTTGGCCAGCACCGACAGCATCGACAGGTAGGCGCGGTTCAGCTCCTGGGCGCTGCCGCGAGCCGCCTCCACCGCCATGGCGTTGGTGACGGCGACCGCGGCGACGCCGGCGATGCCGGAGACGAAGTGGAGGTCCTCCTCCGTGAACAGGTTCTCCCGCCCGGGCGCGTCCAGGTAGAGCACCCCCAGGAGCTGCTGGTCGAAGGCGATCGGCACGCACAGCACCGAGCGGATGTCGTGCAGCATGATGCTCTCCGACACGTCGAGCCGCTCGTCGAGCATGGCGTCGGCGGAGAGCACGGACTGGCGGTGGGTGACGACCTCGTCGACGATCGTCCGGCTGACCTCGACCGGGCCGCCGGGGTCGCTCCGGTTGCGGGCCACCTCCGGCTGCAGCTGGCCGTCGGTCGCGACCCGCAGCAGGGCGGCGCGCTCGGCCGGCAGCACCCGCATCACCTCGTCCACCACCAGCGGGTAGAGGTCGGTCAGGTTGCGCAACCGGGTCAGGGTCTGGGTCACCCCGACCAGGGCGTCGAGGCGGAGCTGGGCCCGCTCGGCGCGGGAGGCGTCGGCCGAGCGCAGCGACTCCTCGAGCCCGGACGGCCCGCCCTGGAGGCGGAGCCGGGCCTGCTCGTGCGGGGCGGTGGCGCACAGCACGACGTGGCTGTCGGTGGTCTCCTTCTGGAAGCGCGGGCCGTGCAGGTGGACCCGGAGGGTGGTGTCGCCGACGCCGATGCGGTCGCCGTGCTTGAGGGTGGCCTTGGTGACGACGTGGCCGTTGACCAGGGTGCCGTTGACGCTGCCGAGGTCGCGCAGCACGTACGACTCGCCCTCCAGCACCAGCTCGGCGTGGGTGCGGGAGATGAGCTGCCCCGGCAGGACCAGGTCGCAGCGGCTGGAACGGCCGAGCAGCAGGCGCTCGCCGAGCACCCGGCGCTGGCCGGCGGCCGGGCCGTCCAGCACCTCGACGAAGGCGGACGACTCGACCACCGGCTGGGTGGCGACGGTCGGCGAGCTCACCCCCCCATTGTAGCCGGGGGGCGGGGCGCGTGGCCCGGCTACGCCCCGCGCAGGTAGCCGTGCTGCTCGAGGTAGGCGACCACCGTGGCGGCGCTCTCCTGCTCGCTCTCGCGGTCGGTGCGGAGCACGACCTCCGCGGCCAGCGGCGCCTCGTAGGGGGCGGAGATGCCGGTGAACTCCGGGATCTTGCCCTCCCGCGCCTTGGCGTAGAGGCCGCGCGGGTCGCGCTGCTCGCACACCTCGAGCGGGCAGTCGACGAAGACCTCGACGAAGTCGCCCGCCTCGTTGATGGCGCGGTTGCGGTCGCGGTCCGAGCGGTAGGGGGAGATGAACGCGGTCAGGGCGATGACGCCGTGCTGGGTGAAGAGCTTGGCGACCTCGCCGATGCGGCGGATGTTCTCGTTGCGGTCCTCGGGGGAGAAGCCGAGGTCGCGGTTCAGGCCGTGGCGGATGTTGTCGCCGTCGAGCACGCAGCAGTGGTGGCCGCGCTCGGCCAGGATCTGGTCGACCAGCAGGGCGATGGTCGACTTGCCCGACGCCGACAGGCCGGTGAACCACACGGTGACGCCGCGCTGACCGAGCAGCCGCTGCCGGTCGGCGCGGGTGACGCGGGTGCGGACCTGGGTGATGTTCGCGCTCTTGGGCTGGTCGTGCATGGGGTGCTCTCCTCGTGCCGCGAGGCCGCCGGCGGGCGGTCGCGGCCGCGCAGTGTAGCAGCTCTCGCCGCGCCGCGTCGACCTCCCGACCCGGACGGCAGGGAGGGGGAGCCGACCGCCGGTCCGACAGCCGGAGGCTACTCGACGCCCGCGGCGTGGCGGGCGATCTCGAGGATCACCGCCCGGTCGCGCAGGACCCCCACCACCTCCTCGCCGTCGACCACCGGCAGGGCGTTGAGGCGGTGACGGACCATGAGGTTGACGGCCGCCAGCAGCGGCGCCCGGACGTCGACCGTGACCGCGCGCGCCATCAGGTCGGCGAAGCCGCGTTGGCTGATGACCTTGCACTGGGCGAGGAACATGCCGGGGTAGAAGGTCGGGTACGGCGCCTCGGCCAGGAAGCGGGGCAGGGCGAGCTTCATCAGGTCGGCGAAGCGGACCATGCCGACGAAGTGCTCGTCGCGGTCGAACACCAGCGCCGAGCGGACCTCGGGCTCGACGCCCGACCCCGGGTGGTCGACGAGGAAGCGGGCGAGCACGGTCAGGACCTCCTCGGCCGACTGGTCGACGTAGAGGCGGGGGTAGCGGTCCGGCGCCACCATCAGCTCGGCCAGGGTCGGCTCGCGCAGCGGCGGCAGCGGCGCCTCCCGCGCCAGCAGGTCGCGGAGGTGCCTCGCCAGCTCGTCGACCTCGACCGGTTTCTGCATGAAGTCGGTGATCTCCGCCTTGATGCCGGCGAGGGCGTCGTGGAACGTGCCGTGGCCGGTCAGGATCAGCACCGGCAGGTGGGGGTCGGAGGCGCGGAGCTGCTGCAGGGTCTCGATCCCGTTCATGCCGGCCATCTTGACGTCGAGGACCACGACCTGGGGCCGGCGGGCGGCGACGGCCTCGAGCGCCTGCTGGCCGGAGGCCGCCTGCCGCACCGCGAAGCCGCGGCGGCCCAGGGCCGTGGCGACGGCGGCGCGGAAGTCGTCTTCGTCGTCGACGAGGAGCAGGTCAACGGTGGTCTGGTCCACGCTCAACCTCCGGCCAAAGCGTCGCGCCCCCCGCGGGGCCACCCGCTGCGCGCCCTCTGCTGCCCGACGGCTCCCCTCACGGTTGCGGGCGCAACCAGGATAGCGCACTGGGGCGCGGCGGGAGATCGGGCCCGGCCGGCCCGACGGCCAGACGCCCGGGCACGGCAGCCGGGGGTCAGCCGCCGGCGGCCGGCAGCTGGATGCGGAAGGTGGCGCCGTGCCCCGGCTCGCTGTCGACGTCGATGGTGCCGCCCCAGCCGGTGACGATGCCGTGGCACACCGCCAGGCCCAGGCCGGTTCCCTGGCCGACCGGTTTGGTGGTGAAGAACGGCTCGAACGCGCGCTCCCGCACCTCGGGCGACATGCCGTGGCCGGTGTCCGCAACCTCGAGCGTGACGCCGCCGGGGGCGGCCCGCGCCTCGAGCGTGACCGCCCCGCCCCGGGGGGTGGCGTGGAACGAGTTGGTGACCAGGTTGACGACCACCTGCTCGAGCTCGAGAGGGTCGACCAGGACCAGCGGCAGGTGCGGGTCGACCTCGACCTCGAGCCTGACGCCGTGCGCCCGCGCCTGGCTGCCGAGCAGGGCGGCGATGGCCTCGAGGTGGGGACCGAGCTCGGTCGGCTCCGGCAGGCTCTCCTGCTGTCGGCCGAACTGCAGCATCTTGTTGGTGATGCCGGCGCAGCGCTGGACCTGGGCGCGGATCCGGGCCAGGGACTCGAGCATCTCCCGCCTCCGGTCGTCGCCCTCCCCGGCGAGGCCGACCAGGTCGGTCAGGTTGGTGTGCTCGGCGGCGATGATGGCGAGGGGGTTGTTGACCTCGTGCGCCAGGCCGGCGGCCAGCTCCCCGACCGAGGCCAGCTTGGCGGAGCGCATGAAGGCCCGCGCCAGGCGATCGCGGGCGGCGTTGGCGCGGTCGACGCGGCGCTGCAGGTGGCCGGTGGCGAGGAACGTGGTGACCACCACCAGCAGCGTCGCCAGCGCCGTCACCGCCGCCCCGGCGGCGAGGGCCCGGTTGACCGGCGCCCGCACCTCGCCCGCGTCCTGCTCGACGACCAGCAGCCAGCGGCCGCCGTCGACCCAGGTGGTGACGCGGAGGGTGGCGACGCCGCCGCTCGAGGCCCGCTGGGCGCGCAGCCGGCCGTACGGCTCGAGGGCGGTGAAGGGGGCGCGGTCGAGGATCGAGCCGCCGCGGGGGGTGGTCTGGTAGCGGCCGTCGCGGCCGACCAGGTAGGCCTCCCCGCTCCCGCCGGGCGAGCCGGCACGCACCAGCGCGTCGAGCCGGGTGGCGTCGACCGTGGCCCGCAGCACCCAGGTCCCGGCGGCCGAGCGCTCGCGCAGGGCGAGGGCGAAGTGCGGCACGCCCCGAGCGTCGAGGACGACGTCGCTGGTGTGGGAGCCCCTCGCCAGGGCCTCGCGGAACCACTCCGCCGCGTGGCAGCTCGGCGCCTCCGGGGGGTTCGGCCCCTGGTACTGCAGGTACCGGCCGTCGGCGTCGACCAGCGCCAGGTCGACGAACGCGCCGGCCGACGAGCGGCTGAGGGCGTCGAGGATGGCACGCAGGGTGGCGGCCGCCACCAGGTCCTCCCGGCGGTGGGTGCGGGCCACGGCCTCGAGCGGTTGCCGCAGGCTGGCGAGGTGGGCCTCGACGGCGGCGGCGTGGCTCTGCACCAGGGCGCGCTGCAGCTCGACGACCTCGGCGTCGAGCAGGCGGCCGAGCACCACCCAGGCGCCGCCGCCCATCAGGCCGAGGGGGAGGACGGAGACCAGCAGCAGGACGACGAAGATGCGCCAGCGGAGGGCGGCGCTCTCGCCCCTCGCCACCGCCTCGAGCGGCGCCGCGGCCGCCGGCCGGGCCTCGGGGGGGGAGCCGCGCCGGGTCATCATGCCCGCCCCGAGTCTACACCGCTGCTCCCGCCGCCCCGCGCCCGGGTCGCGCGCGGCGACGCTGCCGGGCAGGGCGGGTATACTCGAGGCAGGTCTCGGAATGCGGCGACGCGGGAGGTGGTCCATGACGGCACGGCAGTCTCGGCGGGTGTGGTGCGGGTCCCTGGCGGCGGCGGTGGTGATGGCGGCGGCGGTCGGCGCGGCGCAGGACGGCTACGACATGACCCAGCCGCGGTTCACCACTCCCCTGCCGGGGCCGCTGGCGGCGCGGCCGGACGACCCGGCCGAGCCGGAGCGGCAGGGGACCTTCGAGGACCAGGTGATGGAGCTCGTCAACCAGCAGCGGTGGGACTACGCCAGCGGCCACCTGCCGCCGCTCAAGCGCCAGGCGCTGCTCGACACCTCGGCCGAGGGCCACAGCTCGAGGATGGCGACCTACAACTTCTTCGCCCACTGCGACCCGGACACCGGGACCATGCCGTGGGACCGGATGACGGCCGCCGGCTACAACTGGAACTCCGCCGGCGAGAACATCGCCGCCGGCCAGTCGACGCCGGCGGCGGTGATGACGGCCTGGATGAACAGCACCGGCCACCGCGAGAACATCCTCTCCACCAGCAACAGGGAGCTCGGCATCGGCTACGTCTACGACGGCGCCGACTACGGCAACGTCCGCGGCGACGCCAACGGCGACTGCACCCCCGACACCTTCAACCTCGGGCCCTACTTCCACTACTGGACCCAGAACTTCGGCCGCCGCAACACGGTCTACCCGGTGGTCATCGACCGCGAGGCCTACGAGACCGCGGACGTCAACGTCGACCTCTACCTCTACGGCACCGGCTGGGCGACGCAGATGCGGATCCGCAACGACACCGGCACCTGGACCGCCTGGCAGCCGTTCGCCGCCGACGTGGCGTGGCAGCTGCCGACCGGCCCCGGGATCCGCGAGGTGTTCGTCGAGATCACCAACGGCAGCACCACCTATGCCGCCAGCGACACCATCGTCTCGGCCGCCTCCGGCGACGACATGATCTTCGGCGACGGCTTCAACTTCGGCAGCACCAGCGCCTGGTCGGCCACCGAGCCGTAGCGGGCCGCGCGCCTCGCGCCCCCCGCGCGGCCGGCGGCGCGCCGCGGGGGAACTCACGCCGCTCGCTGTGGTCACACCCTGTGGTGCGCGCCGCCGGCGGCGGCGACGCGAGACGAGGGGAGGTCGCAGATGACAGCATCCGGGTCGCGCATGACGTTCCTCGCCGCGGCGGTGGTCGCGGTTGCCGCCCTCGGCCACGCCGACGGGCTGATCATCGTCCACGACCCGCCGGTGCCGGGGCCTCGCTACGCCTTCGCCCCGCTCCGGGTCGAGCACCACCGGGTCGAGGTCAGGATCTCGGGCCAGACGGCGACGACCACGGTCGAGCAGTCGTTCTTCAACCCCAACCCGCAGCGCCTGGAGGGGACCTACGTCTTCCCGATCCCGAAGGGCGCCAGCATCGACAGCTTCCAGATGGACGTCGGCGGCCGCATGGTGGAGGCCGAGCTGCTGGATGCCGACCGGGCGCGGGCGATCTACGAGGACATCGTCCGCCGGATGCGCGACCCGGCCCTGCTCGAGTACTCCGGCCAGGGACTCTACAAGGTCCGGATCTTCCCGCTCGAGCCGAACGCCTCCAAGCGGGTGCGCATGCAGTACTCCGAGGTGCTGCGCGCGGACTCCGGCCTGGTCGAGTACCGCTACCCGCTCAACACCGAGAAGTTCTCGGCCGGCCCGATCGAGGAGGTGTCGGTCGAGGTCGAGCTCGAGTGCCCGCAGGGGATCCGCACCGTCTACTCGCCGAGCCACCCGGTCGAGGTGGCGCGGCACGGCGCGGGGCGGGCGAGGGTCGCCTGGGAGGCGAGCCGCGTCACCCCGGACACCGACTTCCAGCTCTTCTACGCGCCCGACGCCCGCCACGACGTCGGCCTCGACCTGCTCGCCTTCCGCGAGCGCGGCGACGGGGACGGGTACTTCCTGCTGCTGCTGGCGCCCTCGTCGCAGGTCCCGAGCGCGCGGGTGGCGGCCAAGGACGTGGTGTTCGTCCTCGACACCTCGGGCTCGATGGCGGAGCGGGGCAAGATCGACCAGGCCAAGCGGGCGCTCCGCTTCTGCCTCGCCAACCTGAACCCGGGCGACCGCTTCGAGGTGGTGCGCTTCTCGACCGAGGCCGAGCCCGTCATGGACGGCCTGGTGGAGGCCACCGCGGCCAACCGGGCGCGGGCCGAGCAGGCGGTCGACGGCTTCAAGCCGATCGGCGGCACCGCCATCGAGGACGCGCTGCGACTGGCGCTCGAGGCGGCCTCGGCCACCGCCGGCCGGGAGCGCCCGTTCGCGGTGGTGTTCCTCACCGACGGCCGGCCGACCGTGGGCTCGACCGACGAGGAGACCCTCCTCGCCGGCGTCCGCAAGGCGGTCGGCGACCGACCCATCCGCGTCTTCTGCTTCGGCATCGGCACCGACGTCAACACCCGCCTGCTCGACCGCCTCGCCGAGGACACCCGGGCCCTGTCGCAGTACGTCCTGCCCGAGGAGGACCTCGAGCTCAAGGTGTCGAGCTTCTTCGCCAAGATCAGCCACCCGGTGCTGGCCAACCCGCGCCTCAGGGTCGCCGGCGCGGTGCGGGTCAGCCGCATGTACCCGGCCGAGCTGCCCGACCTCTACCGCGGCGACCAGGCCGTCGTCCTCGGCCGCTACTCGGGCTCGGGCGACGTGGCGGTGACCCTCGAGGGGACCGTGGCGGGCCAGCCGTGGCGGGCCACCTTCGACGCCCGCTTCCCGTCCCGCGCGAGCGAGCACGCGTTCGTGCCGCGGCTGTGGGCGACCCGCCGGGTCGGCTACCTGCTCGACCAGATCCGGCTCCACGGCGAGAGCGCCGAGCTCAAGGACGAGGTCGTCCAGCTCGCCCGCGCCTACGGCATCGTCACCCCCTACACCGCCTACCTGATCGTCGAGGACGAGGAACGGCGCGGGGTGCCGGTCACCTCCCGCTCCATGCCCTCGGTCGACCGCGACCGGGCGGTGCGCGATGAGGCGGAGGGGATGTTCCGGGAGATGCGCACCGCGTCCTCGGGCGACGCGGCGGTGGGCGGCGCCCAGGCCATGGACGCGCTCAAGCGGGCCGAGACCGCGGCCGCGCCGGCCGCGGCCAGCGAGCACACCCGCCGCGGGTACGCCGCCACCCCGGGCGCGGGCCGGGTCGACCGGGCGCTGGCCGCGACCGAGCAGCGCTACGTCGGTGGCCGCACCTTCTACCGGAACGGCGACCGCTGGGTGGACGCCCTCGCCCAGGCGCGGCCGACCCTGCGGCGGGCGCAGGTCAAGCTCGCCAGCGACGAGTACTTCGCCCTCCTCCGGAACCACCCCGAGGCGGCGCCCTGGCTGGCCCTCGGCCGGCGGGTCGAGGTGCTGCTCGGCGACACCGTGTACGAGGTGGTGGAGTGAGAGAGCTTTCAGCTGTCAGCGATCAGCTGTCAGCTCGGCGCGGGGCGGCACCAGCCCGCGCCTGACGGCGCGAAAGGAGACTGCCATGAACAGGGTCACCACGATGCTCGCGATCGGGCTGCTCGCCGCCGGGGTGGCGGCGGCGGGGACGACGGGGAAGGGGCCACAGGTCGAGGTCTGCTTCGTCCTCGACACCACCGGCTCGATGGGCGGCCTGATCGAGGGCGCCAAGGCCAAGATCTGGTCGATCGCCAACCAGATGATCGCGGCCGAGCCGACGCCGGAGCTCAAGGTCGGCCTGATCGGCTACCGCGACCGCGGCGACGAGTACGTGACCCGGTTCCACGACCTGTCCGACGACATCGACGCCGTCTACGGCCACCTCCAGGGGCTCGTGGCGGGCGGCGGCGGCGACGGCCCCGAGTCCGTCAACCAGGCCCTGCACGAGGCAGTGACGAAGATGAGCTGGAGCCCGAGCCGGGAGGTGCTCAAGATCGTCTTCCTGGTCGGCGACTACCCGCCGCACATGGACTACGCCGACGACGTCAAGTACCAGGAGAGCTGCCAGCTGGCCGTGCGCCGGGACCTGGTCGTCAACACCGTCCAGTGCGGCGACCAGCAGGAGACGACCACGTTCTGGCAGGACATCGCGCGGCTGGCCGAAGGCAGCTTCGTGGCCATCGGCCAGACCGGCGACATGCAGGTGGTCGCGACCCCGTTCGACGACAAGCTGGCCGAGCTCAACCGCCGCGTCGGCGCCACCGTCGTCGCCTACGGCAGCAGCGCCGAGCGGGAGGAGGCGCGCTCCAAGGTGGCGCGGGCGGAGGCGGCGCCGGCGCCGGCCGCGGCCGACCGCCTCGCCTACATGGCGGCCAAGGGTGGGGTGGCGGTCGGCGGCGGCGGCGACCTGGTGGACGCCGTCCGCACCGGCTCCGTCAAGCTCGAGGAGGTGGACGCCGACGAGCTGCCGCCCGAGCTCAAGGGCCTGCCGCCGGCCGAGCGCGCGGCCTACGTCGAGGCGCGGGCCAAGGAGCGCGCCGGGCTGCAGGCCGAGATCGCCGACCTGGTCGGCAAGCGCCAGGCCTACCTCGACGCCAAGACCCGGGAGCTCGTCAGCCAGGGCCAGGGCAGCGCCTTCGACCTCGAGGTGGCGCGGATCCTGCGCGAGCAGGCGGCCCGCAAGGGGATCAGCTACGGCCAGGAGACGTCGAAGCCGTAGGGGAGAGACCGGGAGAGGTCGTCCGGCGGCCGGGGTGAGCGGCGGCAGGGCCGACAGGGGTGGGCAGCCGATCGCTGCCCACCCCTTCCTCGCTCACGGCTCCTCGACCTCGTCCTCGGCGGCCGGCGGCGGCGCCTTCTCGGCCGCGCGGCGCTGCGCCTCGAGCCTCGCGCGCTCCCGCTCGAGCTGCTGCTCGAGCTCTCTCCGGGCGGCCTCGGCCGAGGCGCGCGCCCGCTCCCGGGCCTCGCGGACCGCCCCGTCGAGTTCCTCGCGCTGCATCTGCCGGGCGGCC
>CAYTJW010000088.1:0-12102 GCA_964438135.1 uncultured Thermoanaerobaculia bacterium | reverse complement strand
CCCTGCCGGCCGGCACCTACGGCCTGACCGTGCTGCCCCTCGACGACCCGGACCGCGGGCTCAAGGGCCGCTCCTGGGCCTGGGTGTCGCTGGTCGACAACCTCACGGGGGACCCCACCAACTGGTGGTAGGGGTGCGGCGCTGGCCGGAGGTGAACCAAGCAGCGGATCGACCGCCGACGTGGCGACTGCCTGCGGAGGCCAGCGTCACGTGCCGGTCCGGTGTGGGGCGGCGTCGTTCGGCCCGGGCTTCCTGGGGCCAGAAGGCGTCGGGCGTCCCAGGTACACTCGGAGCCATGGGGAGACGGTATCGTCGGCGGTGGCGGGGAAGGGAGGCAGCATCCGACAGCTCCAGGAGTGCGGTGAGCTTCCGAGGAGCTGTACGTACCGCGATGCGGATGCGAACCTCCGGCCACGTCGGCGCCCGGTTCCGGCGTCCGCAGGACACTGAGAGGGCGGCCCTGGCGCCGGTTGCCTGCGGGAGGCGGCGCCTTCGCCCCGCCGGGTGGCGCGAGCGAGGCTACCGCACGGCCGGCAGTCGCTTATCCTTGAAGGAGCAGCGCTGCGCCCGTGTGCATCGGGAGGCGAGACGATGACCTTTGTGCGAAGACCCTCCGATGTCTGGCATCGTGAAGCGCCCGGCGCCCGCTGGTTCAAGGCGGACCTCCACGTTCACACCGTCGACGACCACCTGGGTGGGCGGGCGAGGTGGCCCGCCGAGATACCCGGAGATCCGGATGATCCGTCCCGGCTGAGGCAGTATGCGCGGCTCGTACTTCGGGCCGCGATCGCAGCGGGTGTCCACGTCCTCGGGCTGACGCCGCACTCGCCGCGCGCCGGCGCCGGGCCCGAGACCAGCTCGGTCTGGCACGTCGTGGACGCCTGGAATGACGACGACGACGACGATGGGACGCCCTTTCGCGACAAGATCTTCGCCGTGTTCCCCGGCTTCGAGCCCTGCGTCAACGAGGGCAGGACCGGAGTTCACTTGCTCTTCCTGTTCGACCCGGAGCTCGGGAGGGAAGCGTACCTCGACCTGTTCGCGGCCGTGATGGCTGGCCAGGCGCCGTACGACGGCTCCGGTCTCAGGATGACCCGCCTCGACGCCCGCGCCGTGCTGAAGACCCTCGACGACCAGTGCGACCGTTCGGGGGACGCGTGGTCGTACCTGGTGCTTGCCCCCCACTTCTACTCGGACAACGGCCTGCTGGCGAGCGCGAAGGGCCAGGTGCTGGCGGAGCTCCCATACAGGCGTATCGCCGGCTACGAGCTGGGGGACGACAAGCTGCCGGACGACTATCCCGAGGACAGGAAGCCCGGCAGCTTCCTGCGACCCAGCATGAGGGAGAACCATCAGGCGTTTTTCCACGCCTCGGACGCATACGGGCTGCACGACGGCGGCAGCGGCGAGCACGGCATCGGCTTCCGGCACACCTGGGTCAAGCTCGCTAGCGCTCGGGTCGAAGCTTTGCGGCAGGCGTTCCTTGCCTCCGAGTCGCGTCTCCGCCTCGCCTACGAGAGAGGCGACGACGGGCGCCTCTGGGAGGTCAGCGCCCCGCTCTTCCCTCCTCTGTACCCATGGCTGAGGTCGGTGACCGTCGCCGGAGAAGCGGCGTTTTTCGGTGGCCTTGCGGGACAAGAGCAGACGCCGACCACGTTCGACCTGAGCCCTGACCTGACGTGCCTCATCGGCGGAAGCATGACCGGCAAGAGCACGTTCCTGGACGGTCTGCGAGTCTACCTCGGGCTCGAGCTGCCGAAAGACGAGAGGTTGACTGGCGAGGTGATCGCGCGCGGGAGGGACCGCTTCTTCGCCGGGTCGCCCGAGGTGAGGCTGGGCTGCCCGGGCAGCGACTCCACCGCGCCTCCGGGCGAGCAGTGGCCCGCTCAGTTCTTCACCCAGGGCGAGCTGCAGCGGCTGTCGGCTGACCCCGCTGCGGTGGAGGACATCCTCGCCCGGCTCAACCCGGACGAGAGCTCGGCCATCTCCGAGGAGCGGGCGCGGCTCGCCAGGCTTGACGCGGACCTGAGGCGTCTCGCCGCCGAGCTGGGGCGGCTCGACGACGAGCTCGGCGAGTCGGATCAGGCTCATCAGCGAGCCCTGGCGGCGAAGAAGGCGCTCGACGCGTTCGCCGAGGCGGGCGTCGAGCGAATGCACGTCATCGCCGGCATGCGCGAGGTCTGGAAAGGGGCGGCCGCTGAGGGCGCCGAGGTGGCACGCTCGGCGACCGAGCTTCTCGAGGCAGCGCGGGCCCTCCCGGCTCTCGCCCTCGACGACCAGACCGCCCGCGCCGCCGGCCTGCCTGCGGGGCCGGAGAGCGCGGCGAGCCCGGCCGAGGTCGTCAGGGGCCTGGAGGCAGTGGTCGACTCCTCGCGAGGGTGGGTCGAGGTTGTTGCTCGGGTGGCGGACGCCTTGGCCGCTCTGGAGGAGCGCTCGCGGCGCCAGGTCGAGCAGACCCTCGCCGCGCGCGGGCTCGACGCGCAGAGGCTCAGGGAGTTCGAGGCCCTGAGCCAGCAGGCGAACCTGCAGCCCAGCTTCGAGTCGAACCTGGTGCGGGTCCGCGATCGTCACGCCAGCGCGGTGAGGCGGTTCGAGGCGATGAGAGCGGAGCGTCGGGACAGCCTCTGCCGGCTCCGAGGTGCCTTCGACCGCGTCGCCGACCGGCTGATCGGCGAGCTTGGCGGGCGCGTCCGGGTGAGGCGCGGCAACGGCGGCGACAGCAGGGCCCTCCAGGAGTTCCTGGCGGGTCTCAAGGAGCGTGGGGTGACGCGCTGGTGGAGTTCGCAGTCGGAGCCGACCCCAGGAGCCGGGGGCGTGACAGCGGATGCCCTGCTCGACGCAGTCGAGGGCGGAACCCTCGACCGGATCGGCATGAGCGACGCGGTGGCGTCCACGTTCACCGAGGCCATGACCCGGAAGCGGCGGCGCGAGCTGGCCGCTCTGCGCAGCCCGGACCTGTACTGGCTCGAGCTCGAGGTGGCCGAGGGCGAGTACCGCCACATCAGGGAGCTGTCGGGAGGTCAGAGGGTCAGCCTGCTGCTGTCGTTGCTGCTCGAGACCCAGGACGACCGACCCCTGGTCGTCGACCAGCCGGAGGACGAGCTCGACAACCGCTTTCTCTGGGACACGGTGCTGCCGGCCCTTCGGCGGCTGAAGGGCCGGCGCCAGGTGATCGTGGCGACCCACAACGCCAACATCGTCGTCAACGGGGATGCCGACCAGGTGATCCTCCTCGAGGCCGACGCCCACCACGGGCGGGTCGCGGCTGCGGGCGCGATCGAAGATCCCGCGGTGCGGCAGGCCATCGTCGCCACGGTCGACGGCGGCCACGACGCGTTCCTGCTGCGCAAGCTGAAGTACGGGTTCTGAGGTGCGCCATGCAGTGGGTTGACGTGCTGAAGCGGATCGCGGCCGGGGAGAACGAGCACACCGAGCTCAAGCGAGGCCTCGGCGACCTCGCTGCGGTGGGCAGGGCGGTGTGCGCCTTCGCGAACTCGGAGGGCGGGCTCCTGATCCTCGGCGTGGACGACGCGCGCTCCATCGTCGGCGTCGCGGAGGACGCGGAGCGGGCGCAGGAGCGTCTCACGAGCTTCCTCCAGAGTGGCCTGAGCTCGCCGGTGTCAGCGCGGCTCGGGCGTCAGCTGGACCCTGCGGGTTGGGTCCTCTGGGTCGAGGTGCCCAGGCAGCGCGGGCTCGAGCCCCTGCGTCACGACGGAAGGGTGTGGGTGCGGCGGGCAAGGTCCAGCGTCGAACCGTCACCGTCCGAGCTGCAGGACCTCTACAACGCGTTCGGCTACATCCTCACGGAGGAGCGGTACGTCGAGGAGGCCAGCGCGGGTGACCTCGACGCGGAGGCGTTCAGACGGTACCTCCACGCACTCGGGCTCGACACCACCGACGACCCACAGCCAGCGCTGGAGCAGGACCTGCGAACCCGGGGAGCGCTGACGCGGGTCGGCGACGACCTCCGCGCAACCCTGTACGGCGTCCTGGGCTTTGGCAAGGAGCCGCAGCGGTACCCGCAGACCCGAGCCCTGTGGGTCGAGTGCGTCGCGTACGGCGGAGGTGACCGGTCGAGCGAGGTGTTTCTCGTCGGTGAGGGGAAGGGGAGGCTCGACGAGCAGGTGGAGCGGGCTGCCGGGTGGTTGGCCGGGCTCGGGCGGCTCGAGCGGTACCGCGGGTTGGCCCGAGAGGACGTGCCGCTGGTCCCGGTGCGGGTGCTGCGAGAGGCGCTCGTCAACGCGGTCGCACACCGGGACTACGCGGTGATCGGCTCGCGGGTTCTCCTCGAGGTGTTCCCCGACCGCCTCGAGATCACCAGCCCGGGGACCCTGCCGAACGGCATCACACCGGAGAGCGTCGTCGCGGGCGGTCACCCTCGCTCCCGCAACCAGCTGATCGCGAATCTCCTCCAGGCGCTGGGGAAGATGGAGCAGCGTGGGCGAGGCTGGCCGATCATGAGGAGGCTGATGCGGGAGTTCAACGGCACCGCACCCCAGCTGCTCGAGGATCGAGGCGGCCGGTACGTGCGCGTCGTCATCGCACTCACGTCTTCTTGCGAGGGGTAGACGGGTTGAGCGCCGCACACGGCGCAACCCTCGCAGCGCCAACCGCCTGGCGGTCGTGCTCAAGCTCATGACGGTGGGCGGGACCAACCGGGCTACGGGAATCCACGTTGTCCCGGTTGCCCCGGCCTCTACGTCACACCGCTCGACCCGGACCCCGCGACCAGCCTCGACCAGGCCGCGAGAATCATGTGGCGGGTGCTGACCGTGGAGGCCGATCAGAGATCGACCAACTGGGACTACCTGCCGTTCTACGCGCACTCTGCGGTCAAGGGCCTCTACCCGCCACTGTCGAGCGAGTGCGAGGCGGTATTGACCGCGTTGCTGACGTGGCCGAAGGCGTCGAGGTCGCGCCAGCGAACTGGGAGGGGAGAGACGAACGGGTAGCCCTCCAGCGGGTCAAGACAGGAGGGGGTAGACTGGGGATCGGGCACGCCGGGGAGGACAGCGATGGGGAAGCGGTCCCGGGGGCGCGTGATCGCTTGCGGAGCGCTGCTGCTCCTCTCGAGGATCGCCATCGGCCGCGAGTGGCAGCTGGTCAGCCCGGTGCCGAGCGCGGCCGACCTCACGGCGGTCGCCTGGGCGGCGCCCGGGTACGTGGCGGTCGGCAAGGCCGGGACCATCCTGACCAGCGATGACGGGGTGAGCTGGCGCGCAGTGCCCTCCCCCACCACCTCCGACCTCGCCGCGGTGACCTGGAGCGGCGCGGCGTTCGTCGCGGTCGGCGCCGGGGGCGTGGTGCTGACCAGCCACGACGGGGCGAGCTGGAGCCTGCGCGACTCGGGGACCACGGCAGGCATTGAGGGGATCTGCGCGGGGCCGGCCGGTCTGCTGGTCGCGGTCGGCGAGGGGGGGACCGTGCTCACCTCCACCGACGGCCGCACCTGGCGCGCGCAGGAGTCGGGGGCCACGGCCACCCTGCGGGGCGTGACCTGGGCGGGGGGGGCGTTCGTCGCGGTCGGGGACGCGGTCGAAGGGCTCGGCACCGTGGTGATGAGCGCCGACGCCGTGCACTGGGGACCGGCCCGCGGCGACGCCTGGGGCGACCTGTGGTCGGTGGCCTGGAACGGGTCGGTGCTGGTGATCGGGACCGCCCCCGGCTGTGACGCGTGGACCGAGCGTGCGGTCGGGCGCTTCGTCGAGGGGGAGCTCGTGGTCGAGCCGCTGGAGTCGGGCACCGGCTTTGCGCGCGGTCTCACCTGGTGCGGGGGCCGGTTCGTGGCGGTGGGCTGGTGGGGGGGACACTCCACGAGCACCGACGGACAGGCCTGGGGGCTCGACGCGAGCCCGGCCGAGATGCTCGCCCTGGAAGGGGTGACCTGCGGGCCGGACGGCCCGCACGCCGTGGGCCGGGGAGGCCAGATCGCGGTCAGCCCGGACGGCGACCACTGGCAGCTGGAGAACGGCTGGACCGAGCTCGACCTCGACGTCGCCTCGGACGGCACGCGGGCGGTGGCCATCGCCATGACCGACGCCTTCCGTCCCCTCGCCCTGGCCAGCGCCGACGGGGTGCTGTGGCAGCCTGCGACCGAGCTCGAGTTCGACGCCTACGGCGGCCAGGTCAGGTTCGGCAACGGCCGGTTCGTCATCGCCGGGACGCGCCAGGTTGCTCGCGGTGACGTAGTGACCGCCCTCACCGGCGTCGCCACCAGCACGGACGGAGTCGTCTGGCAGTACCAGTGGTTTCGAGAGGGGGTCTTGACCGCGCTGGCCTGGGACGGCTCCCGCTTCGTCGCCGCGGGGAGCGCCTATCGGGGCGGCTTCGTCGCCACCAGCCCTGACGGCGTGGCATGGGAGCTGTCCGACACGGCCGCAGTCGACTATCTCCGGCGGGTGGCCTCGGACGGGTCGACCCTGGTCGCGGTGAGCGCCGAGGGCGGCGCGTTGCGCAACGGCGACGGGTGGAGCTGGGAGGCGGTCGAGCTCCCCACTGCCGACCGCGCCTGGGACGTGGGTTTCGTCGCCGGCAGGTTCGTCGTCGTCGGCGAGCGGGGCAGCCTGGCGACGAGCGCAGACGGGGCAACCTGGGAGGCGATCTGGTCGGGGACCGACCGCGATCTCCTCGGTGTCGACGTGGTCGGCGACCGCGTGGTCGCGGTCGGCGTCGGGGGCACCCTGCTTTCGAGCTGCGACGGGCTCACCTGGGAGCTGGAGGACACGGGCTGCACCGCGGACCTGCTCGGCGCGGCGACGAGCCGCTGTGGCCTGACCGCGGTCGGACGGTGGGGGGCGATTCTCGGCACCCGCTGCGCGGAAGGGGAGGAACCACGGCCCGCCTTCTCCTGGAGGCCGCCGGTGGTGGTCGCCGGGGCACCGACCGAGCTCGTCGACCAGTCGACCGGGGCGCCGGCGTGGCAGCACTGGGAGCTCGGCGACGGCACGACCGCCACCGGGCCGGGGGTGGTCCATGCGTGGTCGGCCCCGGGCAGCTACCAGGTCACCCTCCGGGTCGGCACCCCGCACGGCCCGGCGTCGACCTCCGCGTGGGTCCCGGTGCTCGCGCCGTGCGCGGCACCGCCGGTGCCGATCCTGGCCGCCCCGCCGCGGGCGGGGAGCGAGGAGGACTACGCGGTGAGCTGGACCGCGGAGGGTGCGGAGTGGGTCGAGGCCGAGGAGTCCGGGGAGCAGGGCTTCGCGTACCCGACCTGGTGGAGCGACGACCAGCTCACCGGCGCGAGCTTCTCGCACGCCTGGACCGACGGTCGCACCTACTACTACCGGGCGCGCGCCAGCCGCACCTGCTTCGACGGGGTCTGGACCTCGGCGTGGTCGCCCGCGGTTGCGGTGAGGATCGCGCCCAGGGCGCAGTCTCCAGGCACCTCGGCGGTCGTGGTCCCGGCTGCGGCCAGCGGTGCCGGCCTCAACGGCGCTCACTGGTCGACCGACCTGATCCTCCACAACGTCGGTCGAGAGGTCGCGACTGTCGCCCTGTTCCCTCTCGACGGGATCACGGCGCTCGACAAGGTGCTCGAGGTGCGGCTGGAGGGTGACGAGGTGCGATCCCTCGCGGACGTGCTCTCCCAGATCCCCGGCGCCGGTCACGGCCCGTGCGGCCTGCTCGTCGGGTCGGATCGGCCGGTCGACGTGGACGCTCGGTACGCGACCGGTCACGGCGCCAGGGAGGCCGTGCTGGCCGTGCCCCTCGAGGACGCGGTCGCCGCAGCAGGGGCTTCCTTCCTGCCGGGGCTGCTGCGAGAGGGATCGCTCTACAGCAATGTCGGAGCGACGAACCCGACCCCGGACCCGGTCGAGGTCGAGGTCGAGCTGTTCGCCGGCGACGGCTCCTCTCTTGGGGCCAAGGTCCTGGCCCTGCAGCCGTACGGCTCCGCGAGCGCCACCGACGTCCTCGGCCGTCTCGGCCACGATCGGGTGCGTGAGGCCTCGGCCGTGGTGAGGCGGCGCTCCGGTGCCGGCCGGTTCGTCGCGTGGGGAGCGGTAGTCGACGGTCGTTCCGGAGACGCCGTGGTCCGGGTCGCGGGCCCGACCGCTCCGACGTGGAGCGCGGCGAGCAGCGCCATCACCAGCAACACCACCAACGTGGTGTTCGGAAACGGGGTCTACGTCGCCGGGTGCTGGGAGGGTGTGCTGTCGAGCCGTGACGGCCGGACCTGGACGCAGTGTCCCCTCGGCTTCGGGGTCAGGGCGGTCGGTTGGAACGGACAGCAGTTCGCCGCGGTGGGATGGGAAGGGGCGGCCTGGAGCGCCGACGGTTCCAGCTGGCACGAAGCTCGGCTGCCCCTTGCCCGGCTCGACGACCTCGCCTGGGGTGGCGGGATGTGGCTCGCCGTCGGCTGGGACAAGGACGTGGCGGGCAGTCGGGACGGGGAGCACTGGGAGGTCCTCGAGCCTCGCCCGTGGCGGCTGCACTCGGTGGACTGGGCAGGGGGCGGCTTCGTGGTCACCGCGGGCCACCGCCTCCTCACAACCCTGGACGGCGTCGACTGGGCGGTGTGGGACGATTTCGTAGCGGCGACGTTTCGCGACGTCGCCTGGAACGGCTCCGTCGCCCTCGCGGCCGGTACTGCGGTCGTCACCTCGACCGACGCCCTGAGGTGGCGGCTGGTCGACCGCCAACGCGGCTTCTCCCGGGTCCTGTGGAACGGCAACGAGTTCGTGGCCTGGGAGGCCGGCTTCACTCTCAGCACGGACGGCATGTCGTGGCAGCCCCTGGACCTGCCGGCCATGCCACCGGGTGGCTCGCTGTCGGTCAGGAGTCTGGCGTGGGACGGGCGCAAGATCGTGGCAAAGGTACAGTACGCGGACGCCCTCCTGTGGCTGGTCGAGGCCGGTCCCACGTTGGTGGTCCCGGGGGCGGCGCACCGGGTCGACGGTGAGGGTCGCACCTGGCGCACCGACCTGCTCCTGACCAACACGGGCGACGAGGGCGTGACCTGCGCCCTCGACCCGCTCGGCCCAGAGGGGCCATTGGCTGGGCCGGTCGAGGTGACCATCGCCGCCGGCGCGACCTCGCGCGTCGACGACGTCCTCTGGTCGCTGTTCGGGCTCGACGGGGAAGCCGCGGTGCGGGTAGCCCCGAGCGCCGGGACCGTGGTCGGGGCCGGGCGCACGTGGGCCGCGGCGGGGAGCGGCACGGTCGGGCACGGGACGCCGGCCCTGCCCGAGGCGGCCGCGATCTGGCACTTCGCTGAGGGGAGGGCGCTCGGCCTCGAGCGCTCGGCGGCCTCGACCAGCGACCTCGGGTTGGTCAGCCTGTGCGATGAGGCGATGACGGTCGACGCGCGGGTGCTCGGCGACGACGGGAGGGAGCTGGGCGAGCTCGCTTTCGACCTCGCGCCGCACGCGGCGGAGACGGTCCCGGACCTGCTCTCCGCGGTAGGCGCGGGCGAGGTCGGCGCCGGCACCGCGCTCCTCACCACAGACAGCCTGCGGTGCCCGTTCCTCGCCTTCGTCTCGGTCAGGGATCTCGCCACCGGCGACCGGGTGCTGCTCCCGGCGGTGGCGGCGCCGCCCATGCCCTGCCCGCCGTGATGCGACGAGTGACCCGTGGCCGTCCGTCCGTCCCCCCGCGTCGCTGTCGCCGCGCTGCTGGCGGTGCTCGCGGGCGTCGTTGCGGCCGAGTAGCCCGACTTCGAGGCGCTCGCGCGCAGCTTGTTGGTGATCCGGACGCACATCGGCTCCGGCGAGCGGACCGGGCTGTGGGCGCTCGAGCCTGACAGCGCGAGCTGGACCCGTCTCACCCACTACAGCTACATGCAACGCGAGTGGCCGCCCTCGGGCAGCCCGGCCCTGGGCGCGGCCGGCGACCGGGTGGTCGTCCAGCACTGGCCGGCCGACCTCGAGCTGGAGGTCGGCAGCTTCCGGCTCGTTCGCCGCTCCTCTCCGGTCTGGGACCCGGCCGGTTGGGGCTGGTCGGTGCAGGGCCCCGAGGTCGGCGCGAGCGAGGCGTCGCTCCTCGGGCTCGGGCCCGGGCGTTACGGGATCGCGGTGTGCCGCCCGGTCGACCTCGGCGGGTCTGACCCGCTGCAGTGCGCGGGCTATGTTCTGCCGGGCACCGCGGTGCTGGTCGAGTGCTCGGACGGCGCGCCGTGGCCGCTGCTGCGCCTCGACTCCGATGGCCAGCTCGGCCTCGCCGGGCTGCTGCCGCCGCTGGACTGGTATCCGCAGTGGCCGGACCACACCCTGGTCGTGCCCACGCTCAGCCTGGACCCGGACCGGCAGGCGCTGTGGCGCGGCACGCCGCGCGGGGTGGAGCTGGTACCGATCGCGGACGGCGGCTTCGGCGAGCCGGTCGAGCACCGCGACTTCGCCTTCCCGCCCTTCGACGACCCCGACACGAAGCTGCGCGCGCTGTACTACCACCCGCGGCGGCACGAGCTGTTCCTGGCCGGCAGCTACGGGGCCGAGTTCCTGTCGACCAGCGACTCGCTCGAGCCGCTGAGCGCCAACCCTGTCGACCCCTTCGGCGAGCGCAACCCGGTCGCCTTCACCTCCCTCGCCACCCTCCCCGGGACCTTCGAGCAGCTGCTGCCGGTGGCGGCGCACGGCCCGGGCCGCAACGGCACCGAGTGGACCACGGACCTGTGGCTCTACAACCCGTCGGCGACGGCGACCAGCGTCCAGCTGCGGCGGGTGGCGGCGTCCGACGTGGGGGAGGCGGTCGAGCTCGCCGGCCACGCCTCGACCAGGGTCCCGGATCTGCTCGCCGTCCTCGGCGGCGGGCCGGAGGGGGACGGAGTGGCGGTCGACGCCCTGGTCCTGACCTCGCCCTACCGCTGGGGCGAGCAGGTGGTGGCGGCGGCACGCGTCTGGACCCCTGCTGAGGGCGGCGGCACCTACGGCCACGCCGTGACCGCGGCACCCGGGCGGGCGGGCTCCTCCAACCACCTCACCTGGCTGGGCGAGCCGGAGCCGGAGTGGATGACGGACACCCTGCAGCAGGTTCCCTACGCCGGCGCCGCCACCCTCTACCTCGACCTCGGCACGCCCGGCCGCTTCCGCCACAACCTCGGCGTGGTCAACGACTCGGACGAGCCGGTCACGCTCACCCTGGTGTGGGGCCACATGGAGCTCGGCCAGTACTTCTTCGGCGAGGAGCTCAGCCAGCGCCCGGCGAGCGCCACCCAGAGCGTGACCGTGCCGCCCCACGGCGTGCGGATGGTGGCCCTCGAGGGGCTCTTCCCGGCCGAGGTGCGGGAGGGGTGGCCGCCGCGGCTCGGGGTCTGGGGCTCGCGGCCGGCCGCGGTGTGGCTGTCCATGGTCGACAACTCGACCGGCGACGCGACCTTCGTGCCCTTCACGGCGATGAAGTGGGGCAGCGACGTGTTCCGCTACCGGCTCCACGACGTCCGGGCGGTGGTGCCGGTGGTGGCCCACGCCACTGGCGTGGGCGGCACCGAGTGGCGCACCGACGTCTACGGCGTCGACTGGCTGCTCGACGCCTACCGGCCCTACGCCTGGCTGCAGCCGGCCGACCCGGCGCACGACTGCGGCGGCGCCGCCCTCACTGGTGAGATCGGCGAGATCCTCGACGGCGAGGTGGCGGTGCCGGGCGGCACCTGGCCCTGGTACCCCTGGTTCTGGAGCACGGTCCAGCGCGACGTGGCCCGCGCCTTCGCGCCCTGCGCCGGGGAGGAGGACCTCCACGCCGCCTTCGAGCTGCTCTCCGCGACCTGGCTGACCGGCTGGAGCCGGACCTACACCACCCGGGCGGACGGGGGCACCTACGGCGACATGCTGCCGTTCTATCCGGTCGACGGTTGGCCGGTGCAGCACTTCGCCGGGGTCGAGGTCGGCTCGACCTTCCGGGTCAACGTCGGCCTGTTCAACGGCAACCACCACCAGGCCGTGACCCACCGCCTCACGCTCTACGCAGCCGACGGGCAGAAGGTGGCCGAGCGGACCCTCACCCTCGAGCCCCTGGCGAGTCTCCAGCGGCGCCTGGAGCACCTGTTCCTGCTCGAGGTCGGCGCCCTGCCGGCCGGCACCTACGGCCTGACGGTGCTGCCCCTCGACGACCCGGAGCGGGACCTCAAGGGTCGCTCCTGGGCCTGGGTGTCGCTGGTCGACACCGTCACGG
>CAYTJW010000087.1:0-12128 GCA_964438135.1 uncultured Thermoanaerobaculia bacterium | reverse complement strand
GAGCAACGCGCCATCGCCCACATCCTCGGCACGCTGGACGACAAGATCGAGCTGAACCGGCGGATGAGCGAGACGCTGGAGGCGATGGCGCGGGCGCTCTTCACGTCGTGGTTCGTGGACTTCGACCCCGTCCGCGCCAAGGCCGAAGGCCGCGACCCCGGCCTCCCCCGACACCTCGCCGACCTCTTTCCAGACCGCCTGGTCGACTCCGAGCTCGGCGAGATCCCGGAGGGGTGGGGTGTCGGGACGTTCGCCGACTTCGTTGAGCAGCTTCGGGATCAGGTGAACCCGGTCGAGTCGCCTGACACTCTCTACCGTCACTTCAGCATCCCGGCCTTCGACGAGCGGCTGTGGCCCAAGGAGGGCCTCGGAGGGTCCATCAGAAGCCAGAAGTGGCGTGTGGAGGCAGGCGTGGTACTGCTGTCGAAGCTGAATCCTGACATCGAGAGAGTCTGGCTGGTCGATGTCCAACCGGGCGACCAAGCCGTGTGTTCCACGGAGTTTCTCGTTCTTCGGCCCCGTCTACCTGCTGGTAGGGGAATGACCTACTGCCTCGCTCGGTCTCGGCTGTTCCGGCAGACCATGCGGAGTCTCGTCACCGGTAC
Source organism: uncultured Thermoanaerobaculia bacterium (assembly GCA_964438135.1). Classification (GTDB taxonomy): domain Bacteria; phylum Acidobacteriota; class Thermoanaerobaculia; order Thermoanaerobaculales; family Sulfomarinibacteraceae; genus CAYTJW01. The sequence goes on along the minus strand of CAYTJW010000087.1, from coordinate 11,523 downwards.
GTCGAGGAGCCACCAGCGAGCGGAGGCGGCAGTGCTCCTTACCATGCCTACGCTGCGGCCACCAACCTACAGCGTGAGGGCATTCGAGGCAGAGGCTGAGCCGCTCCTGGCTCGGTCGCTCGAGTGTCGCCGACAAGAGCGTACCGTCGCCGCCGTGCGGGATTCGTTGCTCCCCAAGCTCGTTTCCGGCACGCTGCGGGTCACGGGGGCATGGGGTCCGTCGCGAAGGGAATCTGATGAAACACTATCGGAGTCTGGCCGAGAGGTGCTCGAGCCCAGCAGAGAATGGCGAACGCAGCCTGGAAAGGCATGAACATGCTAGAGGCGTCGCTACCAGCCGCGGACTCGATAGTCGAAACGGTTGCTGAGCTACTCCGACTGCAGGGCGAGAGCGAGCTGGCGAAGCTCCTGATGGCCTCGCAGGCGAGACTCGAAGAGAGCGACTGGGACAGCTTGGACGGCGGGACTACCTACTTCACCCTGCACCTTGACCTGCCGCTCGCGGAGTTCGCTGCGATCGAACCGCGGCTGGACAGGGTCGAGAAGACCCTCTTGGGAAAGGTCACGACGACCATCAGGAACGCCGGCAACCAGGTTGTGAGCCGCGTGGTACTCGCGCCTTCATTGCTTGCCCCGCGTGCTCGCTATCCGGAGCACACCGTGGGCGACGACGACCGACGCAGGATCTGGGGGAACGAGCCGTTTCGGCTGTTTCTGTGTCACGTTGCGGTGCACAGGAAGTCCGTGTCTGCCTTGAAGGGAGCGCTACGCCCTCTGGGAGTTTCCGCATTCGTCGCCCACGAGGACATCGAACCGAGCCTCGAGTGGCAGGGGGAGATCGAGCTGGCCCTGCGTTCCATGAACGCGCTGGTGGCGCTGCTGACGCCAGAGTTCAAGGACAGCAGGTGGACCGACCAGGAGATCGGCTTTGCGCTCGGCCGCGGTGTCCTCGTGGTGCCGGTGAAGTTGGGCCTGGATCCCCATGGCTTCATTGCCAAGCACCAAGGACTGAGGGGGGACCTGGCAACGCCCGTGAGACTGGCAGCTGAACTCGTGGGGGTGATGGCAAGACGGAGAGAGACAGGATCGCTGATAACGGAGGCGCTCGTTGGCGCTCTGGAAGCGGCAGGGTCATTCGACACCGCCCAAAAGGTCGCCAAGCTGCTGGAGGAGGCAGCGGACCTCAGCGAGGAGCACCTTCGGCGGATGGAGACGGCGGCGAAGGTGAATTCCCAGGTCGCAAAGGCGTTCGGGTTGCCGGAGAAGATCAGCCGGATTCTGGCTAGGCATCGAGCCTGAGACGGGAAGGCGCAAGGGTATGGCTCCGGGCAGACAACACAGGAGCAGCGGTGGGTTGCCCGTCCTCGGTCCGGAACCCGAACCGGGCGGTAGCACGACGCGACCGTTGCCCGACCTCTTCTGTGTTCGAGCTGACAGCGGGGTGTTCACCGAGCACTTCATCCGCGGGGGCTATGTCGGGATCGGCTGGAATGAGCTGAGCGCCGACCTTTCGGGCATCCGGTCACGGGAGGAGCTGTACCCCCTCGTCAGGCGGGCCTACCCGGAGCAAACGAGCGCCGCCGTGATCGGCAACTACGTGGGGCAGATCGCGCGCTTCCTGCTCGAGATCAAGGGTGGTGACTACGTGATCACGCCGGCGGCCGACGCCGAGTGGCTGCACCTCGGGGTGGTCGAGCCGGACCCGTCCTACTACCTCGACCCGGCTACCGACGGCTGCCGCTACCACCACCGTCGCCGGGTGGCGTGGGACACCCGTCGGCTGCGGCGCGGCGAGCTCTCGGTCCCCTTCCAGAGCTCGATTCGCGCTCTGCTCACGGTGTTCGCCGTGCCCCACAAGGAGGAGTTCCTCCAGGCAATTGGCGTCTTGCCACGCCCGACAAAGGCCGAGCACGACGCCTATCGGGTGGTTCTTGACCGGCTGCTGGAGCTCGACCCCACCGAGTTCGAGGTGTTCCTCACCAGCTTGCTGGGTGCTATCGGCTTCGAGGCCGAGCACACCGGCAAGACCGGGGACGGTGGTGTGGACGCCCGCGGCGAGCTGGACATCGCGGGCATGGCCAAGGTCAAGCTGTACGTCCAGGGCAAGCGCTACAAGCTCGGCACCAAGGTCAAAGCGAGCACGGTGAGGCAGCTCCGTCAGGCGATCCCGTTTGGCGGCCAGGGCGCGTTCATCACCACCGCGGACTACCAGGAGGCCGCCCGCGAGGTCGCCACCGAGCCGGGGTTCCCCCGCATCGGCCTGATCAACGGCCGGCAGCTGGTGGACCTCTTGGTCCAGTATTGGCCCGCTCTCCCCGAGGACCTCAAGGAGCAGCTTGACCTCAGGCTGGGGCTGGTGCGGGGATGATGCGTGCTTTCGGTAGCGGCCGAAGATGCGTGACAATGGGGAACGAGGACCATGGCGATGCACAGAGCTACTGACACGCCCGCCCGCATCGAGTACCTGCGGGTCGAGGGCTACCGCGCGCTACGTCGGGTCGAGCTGAAGGAGCTGACGCCCCTGACCGTGCTCCTCGGGCCGAACGGCAGCGGCAAGTCGACGGTGTTCGACGTCTTCAACTTCCTGTCCGAGTGCTTTCAGTACGGGCTACGCCACGCCTGGGACCGGCGCGGGCGGGCCAAGGAGCTCAAGACCCGCGGTCAGAGCGGGCCGCTCCTGCTGGAGATCAAGTACCGGGAGCGACAGGGTCAGCCCCTGATCACTTACCACCTCGCCATCGACGACAGTGGCCGGGGCCCGGTAGTGGTCGAGGAGTGGCTGCAGTGGCGTCGCGGGCCGAAGGGCAAGCCGTTCAAGTTCCTGGACTACCGCGAGGGGATCGGCCGCGCGATCAGCGGGGCGATGCCAGACGAAAGCGCGACGCGGGTCGAGATCCCGCTGCGGTCCCCGGACGTTATCGCGGTCAGCACGCTCGGCCAGCTGGCGGAGCATCCACGCGTGGCCGCACTGCGTGAGTTCATCACCGACTGGCACGTCTCCTACCTCTCGATCGACCACACCAAGGGACAGCCCGAGGCCGGGCCGCAGTCGCGGCTCTCCAAGACCGGCGACAACCTCGCCAACGTGATCCAGTATCTCAAGGAGCAGCACCCGGAACGGCTCGAGACGGTCTTTCTGGCCTTGCGGCAGCGGGTGCCGCGCCTCGAACGGGTGATCGCGGAAGCGATGCCGGACGGGCGGCTGCTGCTCCAAGTCAAGGACGCGCCGTTCGAGCGGCCCGTGCTCTCGCGTTTCGCCTCGGACGGCACCCTCAAGATGCTCGCCTACCTGACCCTGCTGTACGACCCCGAACCGCCCCGGTTCATTGGCATCGAGGAGCCTGAGAACTTTCTCCACCCTCGGCTGCTGGTCGAGCTCGGTGAGGAGTGCCACGCCGCGTCGGAGCGGGCGCAGCTGCTGGTGACCACCCACTCGCCGTACTTCGTCGATGCCGGTCGGCCGGAGGAGGTGCGGGTCCTCTACCGCAACGAGGAGGGTTTCACGCAGGTCGTAAGGGCGTCGGATGTCCGCGGCGTGCGCGAAATGGTGAACGCCGGAGGGCGCCTTGGCCAACTCTGGATGGAGGGTTTCTTCGGGCTTGGCGACCCCCTCGTCAACGCCGGCGCCCCGCACGGCGAGCCCGAGCGGCGATGAACGTCGAGCACCTCGAGGTCCTGGTGGAGGAGCCGTCCATGGAGGCGGTCTTGCTGGAGCTGCTGCCGCGGCTCCTCGGGGGGAGATGCTTCGCGATTCACCCCTTCCAGGGCAAGCAGGACCTGCTCAAGCAGCTGCCCGACCGGCTCAGGGGCTATGCGCGGTGGCTCCCGGCCACCTGGCGGGTGCTGGTGGTGGTGGACCGGGACGACGACGACTGCCACGCCCTGAAGCAGCGGTTGGAGGACGCGGCGAAGGCGGCGGGCCTGGCGACGAGGTCGACGCCGGCTGCGGGGCAGTACCGGGTCGTGAACCGCCTGGCGATCGAGGAGCTGGAGGCGTGGTTCTTCGGGGACTGGGACGCGGTCCGGGCCGCCTACCCCGGGGTCTCGGCGTCGATCCCGGGGATCGCGAGGTACCGCGACCCTGACGCCATCCGCGGCGGCACCTGGGAGGCGCTCGAGAGGGTGCTCAAGAAGGCCGGCTACTTCGCAGGCGGCCTGCGCAAGATCCAGGCCGCCCGGGAGATCTCCAGGCACATGGACCCTGACCGCAACCGCTCGCGGAGCTTCCGGGCGCTGCGGGACGCGACGCGGAACCTGCTCTGCGGTTGAGCGTGTGTGTGGAGCGCCAGGGCGACCATCTCGCAGAGGGTATCATCAAGGGGGGGCCGGGATGCCAGAGATCAACCTGACCCAGGTCGAGGCCAACGCCCTCATCGCGATGGAGAAGCACAGGATCGATGACCGGCCGGTCGACTACCCGCTCGCCGGGGACGCCTTGAGAGTGGCGCTCACCTCGGCCGATGGCCGCGAGGCGTTCTGGCTTGACATCAGCCGCGGGCGCATCGACTTGGCCAAGGGCACGTACCAGAATCGGGCACGGCAGGTCGTGGTCCTGGTACGTCTGGACTTCGGCGGGCCCACCCACCGCAACCCGGACGGGGAGGAGGTCACCTGTCCGCACCTCCACGTGTACAGGGAGGGTTTCGGCGACAAGTGGGCGATTCCTCTTCCGGAGGGGGCTTTCTCCGGCGGCTCCGAGGTCTTCGTGCTGCTCGAGGAGTTCATGCGGTACTGCAACATCACCAAGCCCCCGCTGATTCAGAGAGGGCTGTTCACATGATTGAGGAACTCAGGAGACTGGTCGACCAGTACGCAGCGTGGTTGAAGGACAGGACGACCCTGCGGCAGGTCGACTCCGAGTGGGTGGAGATCACAACACCGTATCTGGACCGGCACAACGACCACCTCCAGATCTACGCCCGCCGTGACGGCGACGAAATGGTCCTCACCGACGACGGATACACGCTCGACGACCTCGAGCGGTCGGGCTGTGCACTTGACAGCCCCAGGCGTCAGACGCTGCTCCGCCTCGCACTCGCGGGCTTCGGCGTGCAGCTGCACGGCCGCGCGCTCGAGGCCCGAGCCACCAGCTCCACGTTTGCTCCCAAGAAGCACAACCTCCTCCAAGCAATGCTAGCTGTCAACGACCTCTTCTACCTCGCGTCCCCCGTGGTCAGGAGCTTGTTCTTCGAGGATGTGCAGGCGTGGCTTGACCTGTGCGAGGTCAGGTATACGCCGAGGGTCAAGTTCACCGGGAAGTCGGGTTTAGACCACCTGTTCGACTTCGTGATCCCGAGGTCGAGAGCGCAGCCCGAGCGAGTCCTCCGCGCCATCAACAACCCGAACCGCATGGCGGCGACCAACCTGGCCTTCGCGTGGTTCGACACGAAGGGCGCGCGGGAGCCGGAGTCACGGGCCGTGGCGGTGCTCAACGACTCCGAGCGAGCCGTTTCCGCAGAGGTGACAGACGCGCTGAGGAGCTACGAGGTCCACCCCGTTCTGTGGAGCGCGCGTGACGCGGCGCGCGGGATGCTTGTGCAGTGACGAGAGAACCCTGGGTGCTCCGCTGCCTCTGCCCCCGACTCGAGCACGGTCGGGCAGAAGCTACGCGGTCCCGCCTGTTGCCCAACCGCGCCCCGGTCGCACCAACCGCGCGGGACCTGTTCGCGGGGTGGGTGGGGCTGCTGGCTTTCCCGTGCCAGCTCGGGACCTGTGAGGCACGGCTGGGGCGCGCTCTTCGATGAGCCCGTTCACCGAGTCTGTCGTCGAGCAGGCCGCCCTCGCCTGGCTCGAGCACGTCGGCTGGCGCGTCGCCTACGGCCCGGACATCGCGCCGGGCATGCCCGCGGCCGAGCGCAGCGACTACGGCGAGGTCGTGCTCGCCCTGCGGCTGCGCGATGCCCTGGCGCGGCTGAACCCGGAGCTGCCGGCCGAGGCGCTGGAGGACGCGTTCCGCAGGCTGACCCGGCCCGAGGGAGCGGACCTGATCCACCGCAACCGGGCCCTGCACCGGCTGCTGGTGAACGGCGTGACCGTCGAGTACCGGACGCGCGACGGGGAGGTGCGGGGGGCGCAGGCTCGGGCAGTGGACTTCGACCAGCCCGAGGCCAACGACTGGCTCGCGGTCAACCAGCTCACCGTCACGGAGGGCAAGCACAGCCGGCGGCCGGACCTGGTGCTGCTCGTCAACGGCCTGCCGCTGGCGGTGCTGGAGCTGAAGAACGCCGCTGACGAGGACGCCACCGTCTGGAGCGCCTTCCAGCAGCTCCAGACCTACCAGGGCGAGATCCCCGCGCTGTTCGCGCCGAACGGGGTCCTGGTCGTGTCCGACGGGGTCGAGGCGCGGGTCGGCACCCTCGGCGCCGGGCGGGAGTGGTTCAAGCCCTGGCGCACCATCGCCGGCGAGGCGCTCGCCGACAGCCACCTGCCCGAGCTGCAGGTGGTGATCGAGGGCGTCTTCGCGCCGCGGCGTTTCCTTGACCTGGTGCGCGACTTCGTGGTCTTCGAGGACGACGGCAGCGGCCGCCTGGTCAAGAAGATGGCCGGCTACCACCAGCTCCACGCGGTGCAGGTGGCGGTGCGCGAGACTCTGCGCGCGGCGGAGCTGGCCCGGGGCGACCGGGTGGCCGAGGAGGTCGGGCGCTACGAGGCGGGGCCCAGGCCGGGCGGCAAGCCGGGCGACCGGCGGGTGGGGGTGGTGTGGCACACCCAGGGCTCGGGCAAGAGCCTGACCATGGCGTTCTACGCCGGCCGCGTCATTCGCGAGCCGGCGATGGGGAACCCCACCGTGGTCGTGCTCACCGACCGCAACGACCTCGACGACCAGCTGTTCGGCACCTTTTCGCGCTGCCGGGACCTGCTCCGGCAGCCGCCGGTGCAGGCCTCGAGCCGCGCCCACCTGCGCGAGCTGCTGTCCGTGGCGGCGGGCGGCGTGGTGTTCACCACCATCCACAAGTTCTTCCCCGAGGAGAAGGGGGACCGGCACCCGACCCTGTCCCGGCGGCGCAACATCGTGGTGATCGCCGACGAGGCGCACCGCAGCCAGTACGACTTCGTCGACGGGTTCGCGCGCCACATGCGCGACGCCCTGCCCCAGGCCTCGTTCATCGGCTTCACCGGCACCCCGGTCGAGCTGGCCGACGCCAGCACCCGCGCGGTGTTCGGCGACTACATCAGCGTCTACGACATCCAGCGCGCCGTGATGGACGGCGCGACCGTGCCGATCTACTACGAGAGCCGTCTCGCCAGGCTGGCGCTCGACGAGGCCGAGCGACCGCGGATCGACCCGGACTTCGAGGAGGCGACCGAGGGGGAGGAGGTCGAGCGCAAGGAGAGGCTCAAGACCAGGTGGGCCCAGCTCGAGGCCGTGGTCGGTGCCGACAAGCGGCTCGGGCTGGTGGCGCGGGACATCGTGGAGCACTTCGAGAAGCGGCTCGAGGCCATGGACGGCAAGGCCATGGTCGTGTGCATGAGCCGCCGCATCTGCGTGCAGCTGTACCGGGAGCTGGTCGCGCTGCGGCCGGGGTGGGGTGCGGACGACGACGCCCAGGGGGCGGCGAAGGTGGTGATGACCGGCTCGGCCTCGGACCCGGCCGACTGGCAGCCGCACATCCGCAACGCGCCGCGGCGCGAGGAGCTGGCCAGGCGGTTCCGCGACCCCGCCGACCCGTTCAGGCTGGTGCTGGTGCGGGACATGTGGCTTACCGGCTTCGACGCGCCGAGCCTGCACACCATGTACCTGGACAAGCCGATGCGCGGCCACGGCCTGATGCAGGCCATCGCCCGCGTCAACCGCGTGTTCCGGGACAAGCCCGGCGGCCTGGTGGTGGACTACCTGGGGCTAGCGCCGGAGCTGAAGGCGGCGCTGGCCACCTACACCGAGAGCGGCGGCACCGGCCGCACCGCGCTCGACCAGGACGAGGCGGTGGCGCTGATGGTGGAGAAGCACGAGGTCTGCTGCGTGCTGCTCGGGGCGGTGACGACGCCCGCCAGGGTCGCGCCGGGCCTCGACTGGTCGCGCTGGACGAGCGGCACCCCGGCCGAGCGGCTGGCCCTGCTGCCCGCGGCTCAGGAGCACATCCTGCGGCAGGAGAGCGGCAAGGACCGCTGTATCCGGGCGGTGCGCGAGCTGTCGCAGGCGTTCGCGCTGGCGGTGCCGCACTCGGAGGCGCTCGCCATCCGCGACGACGTGGCGTTCTTCCAGGCCGTGCGGGCGGTGCTCGCCAAGCGCGCGCCGGGCGACGCCAGGCCCGAGGAGGAGCTCGACCACGCCGTCCGCCAGATCATCTCCCGGGCGGTGGCGCCGGAAGGGGTGGTGGACATCTTCGCCGCGGCCGGGCTCAAGAAGCCGGACATCTCGGTCCTGTCCGAGGAGTTCCTGGCCGAGGTGCGGGAGATGCCGCAGCGCAATCTCGCGGTGGAGCTGCTGCAGAAGCTGCTCAAGGGCGAGCTGGCGACCCGCCGCCGCAAGAACGTGGTGCAGGCCCGCTCGTTCGCCGAGATGCTGGATCAGACCATCCGCCGCTACCAGAACCGCGCCGTCGAGGCGGCGCAGGTGATCGAGGAGCTGATCGCGCTCGCCAGGGAGATGCGGGAGGCGAACGCCCGCGGCGAGGCGCTCGGCCTGACCGAGGACGAGCTCGCCTTCTACGACGCCCTGGAGACCAACGACAGCGCGGTCAAGGTGCTGGGCGACGAGACCCTGCGCGCGATCGCGCGCGAGCTGGTGGCCACGGTCCGGGCCAACGTGACGGTCGACTGGACCCTGCGCGAGAACGTCCGCGCCCAGCTGCGGGTGCTGGTCAAGCGCATCCTCCGCAAGCACGGCTACCCACCCGACAAGCAGGAGAAGGCGACCCAGACCGTGCTCGAGCAGGCCGAGGTCCTCAGCGAGGGGTGGGCGGCGTAGGGTCAGCCGCCCGTGCGCCCCCGCGCGAGCCACCAGCCGACGAGCGCGCCGGCCGCGCCCCAGCCGACCATCTGGTCGACCAGCTGCGCCACGGCGTACGAGGTCGGAAAGCCGTACCAGTTGGCGTAGGAGAGGTCGACCGACACCACCGCGAAGCCGCCCAGCGCGGCGCCGGCGACCAGACCGGTCTGCCAGTTGACGACCCCGGGCAGCCCGGCCGCGAACAGGAACGCGAGCAGCAGGCCGCCGCACAGGTTGGTGGCGAGCTCGACCGCCAGGCGCCGGCCCATGGCCAGGGGCGTGCCGGCCGGGTTGAGCACCAGCAGCCCGTGGGGCTTGGTCCGGTAGGCTTCATCCCACTTCGCCGGGTCCTCCTCCATCGGGAAGAGGTAGAGCCCGCCCTGCGGCACGTGCCGGCCGAGGGCGGCCAGCACCTCCGGCTCGGCCGGGAGGGTCGAGAAGCCGACCTCGCCGAGCGGGAGTGCCATGTGCGAGACCATGCCCCAGACGAACACGACCACGCCGGCGAGGAGACCGGCCGAGATCACGCGCCAGCTCATGTCGAACCTCCCTCCCTCGAGTGACCGGGCCTGCCTCCCAGTCTACACGCCTCACGGTGGGGCCTCGCCCGGTCGGCTCGCTCGGGGTGATCGCGATCGGGGCGGGCGTGGGATAATCCGCGACGATGGTGGGAACGCGGCGCATCCTGGTCACCAACGACGACGGCTACGCGTCGGAGGGGATCCTGGTGCTGGCCGACGCGCTGGAGCCGCTGGGCGAGGTGTGGGTGGTGGCCCCCAACCGCGAGCAGTCGGCGGTGTCGCACGCGCTCACCCTCGACCGGCCGCTCCGCCTGCAGCGACTGGGCGAGCGGCGCTTCGCGGTCGACGGCACGCCGACCGACTGCGTCACCCTCGGCGTCGGCGCCCTGCTGGCCGACCGGCTCCCGGACGTGGTGGTGTCGGGCATCAACTTCGGCTGCAACATGGGGGCCGACGTCCACTACTCGGGCACGGTCTCGGCCGCCTTCGAGGGCGTCATCCTGGGGGTGCCGGCGGTGGCGGTGTCGCAGGCGGTGGAGGAGGGGTTCTCGTTCCTCCACGCCGGCCGCGTCGCCCGCGACGTCGCCGCCTGGGTGCTGCGCCACGGTCTGCCCGCCGACACCCTGCTCAACGTCAACGTGCCGGCGGGGACGCCCGGCGGCGTCCGCCTGACCCGGCTGGGGGTCCGTCGCTACACCGAGGGGGTGGTCGAGCAGACCGACCCCCGCGGCCGCCAGGTGTTCTGGATCGGCGGCGGCCGGCCGGTGTGGGAGGAGATCCCCGGCACCGACTTCCACGAGCTGGCGTGCGGCTTCGTCTCGGTCACCCCGCTCGGCCTCGACCTGACCGACCACGGCTGTCTCGAGCGGTTGCGCGAGCTGCGCCCTGCCTGGGCCGAGGAGCCCCTGCCGTGAACGGCGGCCACGAGGGACACGCCTACCGGCGAGAGCAGATGGTCAGGTCCCTGCGCGCCGGGGGGGTCCGGGACGAGCGGGTGCTCGCGGCCATGGGCGAGGTGCCGCGGCACATCTTCGTGCCGTCCGAGTACCGCCACCAGGCCTACGCCGACGACGTGTCGATCAGCATCGGCAGCGGCCAGACCATCTCCCAGCCGCGGGTCGTGGCGCTGATGACCGAGGCCGCCCGGGTGGGGCCGGATGACCGCGTGCTGGAGGTCGGCACCGGGTCGGGCTACCAGGCGGCGGTGCTGGCGCGGCTGGTGCGCTTCGTGCTCACCGTCGAGCGACTGCCGGCGCTGGCCCGCGAGGCCAAGCGACGCCTCGACGCCCTCGGCGTGGAGAACGTCAGCGTCAAGGTCATGGACGGGAGCCTCGGCTGGCGGGCGCAGGCACCGTTTGCCGCCATCCTGGTGACGGCGGCGGCGCCGGAGGTGCCCCAGCCCCTCGTCGAGCAGCTGGCCGACGGCGGTCGCCTGGTGATCCCGGTGGGCGAGCGCGACCGGCAGATTCTGAAGGTGGTCGAGCGGCGCGGCTCGCGCCAGGTCTCGGTCGACCTGCAGCCGGCCGTGTTCGTGCCGCTGGTGGGTCGCAGCGGCTTCCACGACGAGGGTCAGTCCCCCACCCGGGGAGGCGGGGAGACCTGAGCCGTGGCCGCAGCCCGTCGTTTCGAGGTCTTCGGTCGGGTGCAGGGGGTCGGGTATCGCTTCTTCGTCTGGCGCCGGGCCTCGGAGCTGGGGCTGAGGGGCTGGGTGCGCAACCGCCCGGACGGCAGCGTCGAGGTGCTGGCCGGGGGCGAGCCGGAGCTGCTCGACGAGCTCGGGCAGCAGCTCGCCCGGGGACCGCGCTGGGCGCGGGTGGACCGGCTCGAGGTGAGCGAGGCCGAGGTCGCCAGCGTGCCCGCGGAGAACGGCTTCGGCGTGCGCCGCGACTGATGGTGCGCCTGCTCGAGCCGATCCCGGAGTCGTGGCGCGCCCCGCTCGAGCGGGTGGTGAGCCAGGCCGTCCGCCGGGGCGCCGAGCCGCCCCCCTGGGTGGCGGCCGAGGACGGAGCCGGCGCCTGGCTGGGGGCGGTGGCGGCCGTGCCGGCTGACGAGCGCTGCCGCGGGGTGGTCGCC
>CAYTJW010000086.1:0-12278 GCA_964438135.1 uncultured Thermoanaerobaculia bacterium | reverse complement strand
CATGCCCTCAACAGCTCGGCATGCCCGCCCAGCCGGCCCGAGATGGCGACGGCCACCGCATCATGGTAGGTGTGCGACGTGAGGTTGCGGTCGTCGGCCATCTCGAGCGCTCGGAGCGTGGCGTCGCCGCCCAGCACGCCGACCTCGTGGCACGCCCGGATCACCGCCTTGGGCGACGCCGGCGCCAGACCCTCGTGCTCGCGGAGGAACTCCTCGGCGGCCTTCCACACCGCCTCGAAGGTGTACTCGAAGCGCTGGATCGCCGCGTCGCGTTCGACGACGGTGACGAAGCAGCCGGCCAGCTCCTCGAGGGTCCCAAGAGCGCGTTCGGCAGCGCCCAGGCGTTGGGTCACTCGATCCATGGGACCCCCTCCCGCTCCACCGCGCGTCGCAGCTCCGGCGATGCCTCTCTGAGGTCGACGACGTCCACCCGCGCAACGACCGAGGCCTCCTCCAGCTCCTCGCGCAGCTCGGCGAGAAGCCCGACCGGCAAGGGCGCAACCGGCAGCACCGCAACATCGATGTCGGACCCCTCCCGCGCCTCTCCGCGTGCCCATGATCCGAACAGGAGGACCCTCACCCGGTGCGCGGCGAGCTTCGCGCTCACGACGGCCCGGACGACAGCGAGGTCCTCGATGGCACGGCCTCCGCCGCCACTGCCGACAGACGCCCGCGCGGAAACGCCAGCGCCACTCACGCTCACCTCCAGGTCAACCCTACCCGACCCGGTCCATCTCGCGGTCGAGCACGTGGTGGACCTTGCGCCAGATCTCGAGCTCGGTGGCCCGGGCCCACCTTCCCCTGTCCTGCAGCTTCTTCGCCATGGCCTCGGGCAGTCGGTGAGGCACATGGAACGCGACACCAAAGTAGCTCGGCCTGCTGCCACTCGTGACGCAGTGGACCTTGAAGCGCAACTGGTTGGCCAGACGCGCCTGCTGACCCCACTCGTGGACGTCGTGGTGGGTCACGGGATACGCCAGGAGATGACGCCGGCCGAGCGCTCCCTGTGCCCCCGTGTCGAGGGCCGTCCGGAAGGCGATCTTGAGCCGCGCGAGCTCGTCGAGGGTGTCCGCCGCACCGTCGAAGCACCTTCGCGTGCGCCAGACCAGCAGCCCCGTTGCGTCAACACCGACGGCGTGGGCGAAGTCGAGCTTCAGGCAGTCCTCGAGAGGTCGCCGCACCTCGTCGGGGACACTCGAGGAGCGGCACTCAGGGGCCAGCTCCGCAGGGCGGGTCGTGGCGACCGAGCCCCACCCGTTGCGCGACCGACCACCGACGGTCCCGAACAGGTGGATCAGCCTCAGCGTCCGGTCGAGATCGCCACGGAGGTCGTCGAGGCGGCTGAACTCGTCCAGCCTCAAGCTGCCGGGGAACCGGACCCGCAGCGTCGCCTCCGACCCCGCGGCGATGGCGGGGGGCACCTTCAGCTTCGTACCCTGGCCCTTCTCGTAGGTCAGGGGCCCGTAGCCCAGGTACAGGTGGGCGCCGACCTTCTGCTTCACCTCCGGGTGCTCGATGCGCGTGTCCTCGCGCCAGCTCCCCAGGCCTGGCCTGGTGTGGCCCACCAGCCTGATCTGAACCGGGCTGCGCATGGCCCACGACTTGCCGCGGTGCGCAAGCCAGGCGTGACCGAAGAGAACTCCCTCGGTCTCCCGCAGGGCGACGTGGTCGTAGCGAAGCTGCCCGGCAACGGCCACGCGCCACCACTGGCGCAGCAGCGCCTTGAACGCGGGCGCACGCCACTCAGACGACTGATCCGCACCCCCGAGAAAGGCAGGGGTGATCATCTTGAAGTCGAGCTCCAAGGCGTTCATTTCTCGATCTCCCCGAGCGCCCGCCGAACCCGGAGCATACGCTCGTGCTGCTTCTGCTTCTTGGGGGGCACCTTCCAGATGCCGAGCTCAAGCATGCGCTGCTTGAGGGCCGACGCGACCGTCCTCAGGTCCTCGCCGCTGAGTTCGTCAAGAGCACGGACGGCCTCTGCCACTGCCTCGTTGTCTGCAGTCCTGAGGCGGTCGACGAGTCGATCGGCCGGCGACATGGCTGCCAACCGCCTGCCCTCGTCGTCACGGCGACGCCGCTCGGCCTGCTCCGCAGCTCTGTGTCGCGCTTGCTCGTCAGCGGCGCGCTCGGCTTCGCGGTCGCGCGCCATCGCACCGTACCCGAGGCTCGTCTTTGCGCCGAAGCCGAGCCAGGCGAAGGCGTGCTCGAAGGCGGCGGTGAGCAGGCCCTTCCACGAGGCCGCCAGCTCGTGGGGCAGGGCCCCGACCGGTCGGAGGCGAGCGATGAAGGTGAGCTCGCTCCCTTCGGGGACCGTGAGGAAGAAGACCGGGTTCGGGCTGCCAGCGTCGTGCGGTGGTTCTCCCCCCTGGTAGTAGTGCCCGTGGTGCGGGTTCATGATGTCGACGCGGAGCGCGGCGCCCGCCGGCTTCGGGAGCACGTCCCAGAGCTCGACCGAGCCGCGGAGGTGGAGCTTCCCGCGGAGTGGTTCCGAGCGGGGTAGCACCTCGAGGAGGCCGCCGCCCTCGCGCTCGAGCAGCCGCCGCGCCTCGTCGTCGAGGACGTGCGGCACGAGGGCGTGAACCAGCTCCTGTGAGCCACTCGCGCCGCGGTCGCGGTAGGCCTCCCGCCACCGCCTGCGTTCCTCGGCGACCGGCGCTGGCTCGTCGCGGTCACCCTTCGCGAGAAACGCGCTCGACGCGTCGAAGCCGAAGAACCACCAGACCGCCGGCAGGGTCCAGCCCTTGGGGTCGCCCTCGAACAGCGCCAACTCCTCGGCCGCCCGACGCACCACGCCTTTCACCGAGCTTCCGGGCAGGTACGGCAGGCCGTAGGGGTCGAGAAATGCGAACCCATTCTCGAGCGGGTGCTCCATTCCCATGCCGGTGACGAAGGGCGCGGTGGAAGTGGCGTCGACGACCAGGTCGGACGGCAACGCGAGACCGCGCTGCCGTTGCCTGAGGCTCTCCACCCCTTCCATGAAGGGGCGGGTGTCGAGGAGCCGGGAGAGGGCCTCCTTCTTCGACTTCTCCAGTCCCCACCGGTCGTCCCACACCTCGAGGTAGAGACGGAAACGATGACCTGGAGGCGCCCCGGCGAAGCCAGTGCCGAGGTAGGCCGGAACCGCGGCGCGCATGTCAGTGCCCCTTCGCCTGCGGCGCCGCGTCCGCGAGTTGCCGGAGCCAGCGGAGGATCTCCAGTGCCTCCTCCGTAGCGCGGAGGAACAGAGAGGAGTCGCAGCTGACCAGGGCGTTCATGACGTCGTTGAACGCGGGCTCCCGCTTGTCCTTCGTGCGGGGAAACTCCGCCGCCATGGCAGGAGCCAGCCTCGCGCCGCCCAGCCGAAGCCCGAGCCAGCCTCGGACGTGGCTCGAGAGCTTTGCGTGGTGGTCCTTGCCCTTGGCCTCCAGGAAGGCCAGCACCTGCATGAGGCCGTTGCCCATGATCAACGCCGGCGCACCCTTCGCCAGGTTCTTGTAGTCGGACGTGCAGCCGTCCTTGACGCAACCCCACGCGAACTGCGCCCGCTGCTGTTCGAGGCTGAGCGCCGCCATCACGCACCTCCCACGAAACGCAGCACCACCTGCCCGCGGCCGGTGGTGGCGTCGCCGCCGAGCTGCGCGAGCCCCGGATCCCGCCCCACGGTGTCGCGCGTCACCTCGAGCACTTTGGCAGCTGTCGCCAACTGGTCGTCCTTTGGCTTCTCGCCCTTCTTCACCCGCTCCTTCGAGGCCATGACCAGGCTCACCAGCAGGCTCTCGGGAGGGAGGTTCTCGGTGTAGAACAGACCGCCGTCGTCAGCGGTGCCAGAGGCGTCGTCAATGCGGACGTGGGGCTCGACCACCGTGGCGTGGCGGACGAAGTAGTTGAAGCGCTCGTCGGAAAGCACGACGAGGTCCGACGCCACCTTCTGGCCGAAGTACGCGAACCCCTCACCGCCCGGGAGCGCGTTGTCCTTGAACCACTTCGCGATCACTCCGATCCCTTCGTCTTCCGTGGCCGCGAACTGGAACGCCTCGAGGACCAACGCCCCGCCCGCGACCGCCTGGGACCCCTTGGCTACCAGACAGTGGTCGCCGCCAACGTCCGCCACCTGCCACTCCTTCGCCGCGCCGACTCCAGCCAAGAGCAGCAACCGCTGCAGCCGCGCGAGCGCCGTCGGACACGTCGCGTAGACATAGCTCCGCCTGAGGCTCCGCACCGGGAAGAGCACGATCTGGGCGTCCGAAATGGCGATCGCGCCGGCGTGGTCGGACGCGTCGCTGTCCGGCCCGAACACGCGGTTCGTCAGGTCCTTGTCGTGAGCCGCCTCGAACACGTCCCTGAGCGCCCCCTTGATCCCCGACCCCGCCATCATCGGGTGCTCGGTGTGGCGCTCGCGCTGGATCGGGTTGTCGATGGCGCCGATGGCGGTGCCGGCGCCCATGTGCACCGGGCTGACGCAGTAGAGGAACATCGCAGCCTTCTTCTCGTACATCGTCACCTCCAACGTGCCGTGTGCCTCGCCGCGTGTCGCGCAAGGCCCCGCGGTTGACAGGTTGACCGTTTCATTCCTCGGCTGGGAGCCGCGCCAAGCCGCCACCGAGCGAGGTCGGAATCAGCGGTAGGCGTCGCCGCGGGTCGAGATGGCCTCGACCCAGACCACGCTCGCGTCGCGGTCGACGGAGAAGACGACCCGCCATCCGCCGACTCGCCAGCGGAAGCTGCCTTCGAGCTGCCCCTTGAGGGCACGCACGCTCGGGTTGCGCAGGTCGCCCTGCTCGAGGCGCGTGAGAACCGCGTCGAGGCGAGCGCGGGTGCTCGCGTCCACTCGCCGGTAGGCATGCTCCGCCTCGCGGGTGAGGCGGACCTCAAACACCTCGCTGGATCTCCCGCCAGGGCCGACCCTCCCCCCGGCGCGCCTGGTCCCTCCCGGCGAGCACCTGGGCGCGCGTCTCGGGGTCGGCCAGGAGCTCCTGAGTCGCCTCCCACTCCTCGCGCGAGCGGAGGTAGGCGGCGAAGTCGAGGAGCTTGCCGAGGGTCGCCGTGGGCAGGCTCCGGGCGGTCTCGACCAGGCTCTCGAGGTACTCGGCTCTGCGTGTTGGCATCGTCGCCTCCGCCTCGATTGTAGCGAACAACGGAGCCACCGGGGAGCCAGCGCCGTCTCATGCTCCACCCCCCGGCCAGCGGCCGACCCAGACGTTGGTGAAGCCCTCGGCCCGGCGCTGCTTCCAGGTGGTGGGGAACGGATCCCCAAGCTGCGTGGCGACCAGGCCCCACAGCCCCTGCGGGTAGGCGTTCGGGTCCCCGCGGACCTGGTCGAAGAAGTACACCGCGCCGGCCGGCACGGCACGCTGGGCGGGCTTGGGGCGGTGGGCGGCAACGTCCCAGCCGGAGACGACCTCGTGCCGGGGCACCGCCGCGGACGCGAGGCGCGCCTCGAGGCCGTCGCAGTGCAGGAGCCTGGTCTGCGGGTCGATGCCCGGGGGAAGCCAGCCGCCGGGGAAGATGCCGGGGGTGGAGAGGACGAGGGTGAAGGGGGTGTCGACACGCGCCGCGGCGTTCTCGGGGCGAGCCTGGAGGCCCGCGGTCCGCTCGGGGTGGGGCCACGGCGACACCTCGGCGCCGCGACCGTCGCCGCCGAGACGGAGGAGGCCGTCCCCGGGCAGCAACTCGTCGGGGCAGCCGTCGACCCCGACCACGAAGCCGACGCCCTCGACCAGGGCAACCGCGTCGCTCGTGTAGAGCTTGCCCCTCTCCACCGTGCGCGCCCCGCGGTCCAGGGCGATGCCGAGGCGGGGGTCGGTTTGCCAGAGGTCACGCTGGTGGACCAGCTGGTCGAGCGACGGCGTAGCTCCCTCGAGGTAGGTCCAGAGGCCAGCGCCGGTGAGCCAGTAGCCGGCCTTCGGCTTGGCTGCCGCTGCGCTCCGGAGAACCGGCAGGGCTGGGAGCTCGCAGCTCGAGGCGACGGCGCCGAGGGCCTCTCGGGGCGTCACCCGCAACCTTGCCACCTGCTCAGCCGCCTCACCTTCGGCCGCGGCGGAGGTGACGACCAGGTCGGACGGGAGGGGCACGAGGATCTCGTTGGACGCCCGGCGGCCGAGGCCGACGAAGGTGACCCGGAACGTGCCCGGCGTGGCCGGTGTGCCGAGCACCTCGCGGAGTGGGCTTCGCAGCGGGCTCTCGGTCGTCTCGTCGGTGAAGGCGCCGAGCGGCACTCCCGCCGCGGCCAGCATCTGCGAGCGCAGCGCGCCGGCGACGAGCGACGGCCACGGCGGCATGAGCGGCTCGGCGTGGTCTCCGCCCGCCGCTCCGAACAGGCGGTTGCCGCGCAGGAACAGCACGTCGACCGGGCGGATGAAGCGGTAGACGGTCATCGCGCACCCCCACGCCCCTCGCGAGCGAGGAACTCCGCCAGGCTGACCATCCCGCCGAGGCACGCGGTGACCGAGGACCACGTCGCGCGCCGACCCTCGGGCCGGGACTGCGAGAGGGCGGCAGCCGCCATCCCGGCGGCGACCTCCTGGCTCACGCCCGCGCCGAGGGCCCGGTCCACCCCCTGGCGCCCGAGCTGATACGCGAGGGTCCTCTCGAGCAGCGCACGGTACGCGGCCTCGTCGAGATCCGGCCCCGGCCAGGGCGGGATGCCCGGGAGCCACTCGAGGATGTGGTAGGCCGCCCGGCGGGAGACCCCCTCGGCAGCGAGGGCACCCTTGAGGCGCATCAGGCCGGCGGCTGCGGTCGGGCTGTCGTCCCTCCGGACCTGCGACTGCCCGCCGAAGCCCCAGCCGGCAGTGAGCTGCGTGACGCCGCCCGAGCGCTTCATCAGCGTCACCGAGAAGGCGTTGCGGTCGTGACGCTTGGCCCTCTGCTCCGCCTCCCGCACCTCTCGCAGCGCCGCCTGCAGCGGCGTGGCGTGGTGGGCGACGACCGCTCCGGCGGAGGCGGTGGCGAGGGTCCCCATCATCCTCAGCAGCCGCCCGCCGACCTTGACGTGGCCGCCGCCGATGTCGGCCTCGACGCCCGCGGCACCCAGCCAGCCCTCCACCTCCTTGCGCATCCCGTCCGGCACCGTGCCGGAGTAGGCGCAGCGCAGCAGCAGCAGGCAGGACAGCAGCCGGCCCACCGGGACCATGGCGAGAACGTCGTCGCCGCCCGAGTAGACGAGCTTGCCGAGGCTGAGGTCCTCGACGACCCAGCGCGCGACTCGGGTCGAGAAGTCGTTCAGAGCGCCGGAGATGGCCGCGTGGCGGGCGGGTGACGACGGCCTCGGGCTGTTCAGGTATCGGGCTACGCGTTGGTTTCGCTGCTCCAGGCGCCGCAGGTCCTCGTCGCCCAGCAGCGCCGGGTGCCAGGTGTCGCGGTAGCGGAGCGCCAGGGCGTCGTCGCTGCCGGCGACCCACGCACCCATGCGGTCGCCGTCCATCTGGATCAACCCGTAGTACGCCTCTGGGCGGTGGCCGAGGAGGTCCTTCAGGGCGGACTCGAGTTCCGCTCGGCCCTGGTCGTCTGCCTCGTCGCGCAGCTCGTCCAGCCGCACCGGCACGCGGCGCAGGACTCGCTCCAGCTCGGGGTTGCCCGCGCCGCCGAACCGCTGGGCCATCACCAGCAGCCCACGCGGCAGCGCGGCCGTCTGGTGCCCCTCCCCCAGGAACCTGTTGACGGCGCGGAGCTCGGCGCTCGCGACCAGGTCCTTGGGCTTGCCGTCGTCCTGGAGCCACTGGGCGAAGGAGCCGGCCAGCGCCATGGTGTGGGTCGACACGACGTAGCGCGAGAGCTTCTGCCCCCCAATGATGTGGCTGACCTCCTCCGTGAACATCCTTGGCCAGTACCGCTTGAGGGTGCAGCGCGCGCAGAGGTGCTCCCCCTTGCGGGCGACGGCCCCGTCGCCGAGGCTCTGCCAGACCGTCTCCCGCCGCCTGCCCGGGGGGGCCTGGAGCTGGGCCGGTTCGGCGGTCAGCCACTCCCGCTCCCCGCACAGGCTGCAGCGGTAGCCCTGCTGCGGCAACTGGACGAACCGCCGCGTCGTCTTCGCAGCCCCGTGCAGGCGCTCGGCCAGGTCGTGGAGCGCGGGGTACAGCACCCCAGGGTTGGGCCGATAGGAGAACGCCGCCTCCGACCCCGCGCCGACTCCTTCTTCGATCGCCTCCCGCAAGAGCTTCCACTGGTCTGTGCCGAGAAACCCGGGCGCACTCGCGTCCGCCGGGTGGAGCGCATTCAGGACGCGCTCCAGCTTCTCGCACGTCTCGACCGTACCGCGCGCCGACCACTCCACCAGTTGCCCCCAGGGCACCGCCGCCCAGTGCACCTCGGGAAACTCGTCGAGCTGCAGCTCGACCTGCCGGGCCATTGGCTCCGGCAGGGCCGAGCTGCCCGCGCGGGCGTCTTCGAGCAGCCGGAGCGCCGCCTCGCGCGCCTTGCCCAGGGCCCAGCCGCGGACGGCCGCGGTGATGGCCGCGGCCACCGCCTCGGCCTCGGACGCGGGCACCACGGCGACCAACTTGTTGGGCAGCGCCGCGGCGAACAGCGGGTTGGCGTCGGAGCGCAGGCGCTTCCAGTCGAGGTCGCCCGGGAGGGCGACGCCCTGCTCCTCCTCGAGCCACCGGTCGACGACCGGCACGCCCCACAGCCTCGGGAACACCACCGCGTCGGGCCCGAGGCGCTCGCACACCACCTTGAGGGCCTGCCACGCCATGGTCGAGAGGAGGTGGGAGCCGGCCCAGAGGTCCGAGACCGTCCGGGCCTGCTCGATGAAGCCCTGCACCGGGCCGAGGCTGACCAGGAGAAGCGCCGGGCTGCCGTGGTCGTCCGCGGCCATGGCGCCGGCGAAGGCCGAGGTCAGCGCCAGGTGGTCCCAGATGGAGTGGTCCGGCACCCGGGTGTCGGCCGGGAGGAGGCGCCACAAGTGGCCGAGCCCGGCAAGGTCCTCAGGCGGCCCCTCCGGGCCGAGCCTCCACAAACCCAGGACGGCTCGCTTGAGGCCCTCCGCAGTGTCGAGCGTGCCGGTGGCGCGGGACCCCAGGAGTGGCTCGAGCCCCAGGAACGTCGCCGCCTCGACGATCCGCGCCGGCGCCACGTAGAGGTCGGGCAGGTGGTAGCGGTCGCCGCCCAGGGGATGGACGAGCTCGGCGCCCTCGCGACCCCAGAACAGCACCTTGCCGTCGCGGCCCGGCGCCCCCTTGGGCCGCGGCAGCTGCGGCCGGTCCGCCGCCGACGCCCAGTGGTCGGCTCGGCGGACGACGTCTGCCAGCTCCTTCGGGATCGCGTCCGCGCCAAAGCACAGCTGCATCAGCTTGGCCACCGTCCCCGCTTCGTGCCCACCGAGCGTCCGGTACAGGATCAACGCCTTCTCTGCCGGGTCGTGCAGCCAGGCGGCGAGCTTGGTTCGCCACAACTGAAGGTCGGTTTCGGTCATGAGCGCCTCCTCGAAGGCGAGTCATCAGTGCTGCCGGCCAGTGTACCTGCTCCCGTGATGTCAAGCGGCACGCAGCAGTCTCAGAACGGGACATCGGGGTCGGGCTCCGGGTCGAGGTCGTACTCGTCGAACAGCGGCCTGTCCCCGAGCTTGCCGATTGCGCACTCGAGCGCCGCCTGCGCCTCAACTTCCACCCGCCGGACGAGGGCCGGGCGGAGAGCCGGGTCCACGCCGCTGCCGCGGGCGGCCGCCTCGGCCAGGGCGCGGAGCCCGCGCAGGTACTCCGGCGGGTCGCCTTCGGCGCAAAGGACGACCCGGCAGCCGCCCTTGGCGCCGGTGAGCAGCACGACCCCGTTCTCACCGAGGGCCGGCTCGAGACTCTCCCACGCTCGCTCCAGCAGGGAGCGGGCGCGCTGGTCGGGTTGCAGTGGCTCGGGCACGATCGCCTCCTCCGTATGCTCGACGCAAATGCGGCAGGCTCGAGGGCGGCGCGGGTGGCGGGATGTCGCGGCGGGCGAGACGCGGCGGAACGAATGCGGCAGGCAGAGCTAATATGAGCCTCGCGCCGCTCGCCGTCAAGCGGGGGAGGTCCTCATGAGCCGCATCGTCACCACTGCCGTCGCCACGGTCGGCACCAGCCTGCTCGGCAACCTGCGCCGGCTGGTCCGGGCCGCGAGCTTCGAGAGCTGGCTCGAGGAGCAGCCGGAGGGCGACCGGCGCGAGCTGGTCGCGGGGCGGCGGGCGCTCGAGGAGGCGCTGGCGGCGGCCAACGCCGGCCGCTTCGAGGACGCCGGCCAGGCCCTGGCGCTGCTGGCGGACAGCCCGCGCGTCCTTGGCGCCGAGGCCTCCAGCCTCGGGGCGCTGCTCGCCAACCCCCGCTACCAGGGGGTGCGGCGGGTGGTGCTGCTGCACAGCGCGACCGCCGACGGGTCGGGCGCGGCGCGCGCGGTGCGGGCGCTGCTGGTGGCGCGGGCAGGCCTGCTGTGCGACCTGGTCGCGGTGCGGGAGCTGAGCCACGACCGGCCCGACCGGTTCAAGGTCGGCGGCCTGCGCAACCTGGTGTCGGCCGTGGCGCGGGTGGTGCGCGAGGCGGGCGCCGAGCAGGTGGTGCTCGACGCCACCGGCGGCTACAAGGCGCAGGTGGCGGTGGTGGCGGTGATCGGCCAGGCGTTCGGCATCCCGGTGGTGTACCGGTTCGAGGAGTTCCCGGACTCGATCGAGCTGCCGCCCCTGCCGGTGCAGGTCGACGACGGCATGGTCGCCGATCACCTCGACCTCTTCATGCTCGACCTGGCGCCGCGGGCGGTGCTCGAGGAGCGCTGCGGCGGCCCGCTGCGCGACGGCAACCCCGCCTTCGCCCGCCTCCGGGTCTGCCTCGAGGGCCCGCTCACGGTCGACGGCGAGGACGTCTACGGCATCTCCCCCCTCGGCCAGCTGCTGTACGAGCACTGGCAGCTGCGACAGGAGGCGTGCGCGCCGGACCTGCCCGCGGCCGGGCAGCAACGGCCGCCGTGCTGGGGTCAGCACCACCGGCCGGCCGGGGTCGAGGCGTTCGCCGAGCGCCTGCTCGAGGAGTGCCCGTGGGTGCGGAGGCTCGAGACCCGGCCGGCGGCCGGCAGGAGCCACGGGGGCGGCGTGAGCTTCCGCCTGGCGCCGGGCGCGGGCAGGGTGCCGACCATCGAGTGCACCTACGTCAGCGGCAACCACCCGGCGGTGCTGGTGCTGCACACCACCGCCCGGTCGGCGCGCGAGCAGGAGGCCGCCCTGCGCTGGCTGCACGCGAGCGTGGCGCGGCAGGGGTGAGCAGGGCAGGAGCGTGCTCGCGCCGCTGTCGCTGCTGGTCACCCGCTGGACGCTGGCCTTCGACGGCCTGCCGCCGCCGATCACCGCCAACCAGCTGCGGGGCGCCTGCCTGATCCGCTACCGGCGGGCGGTGTGCCCACCGGCGCGTTTCGACGACGACTGTGCCGTCTGCCCGCTGCTCGAGGGGTGCTCCTACGGCCAGGTGTTCGCCGCCCGGCCATTGGCGTTCGCCGCGCTCTCGGGCAACGAGCGCCTGCCGCGACCCTACCTGTTCCGGCCCGACCTGGAGCGCCGGGACGCCTTCACCCTGACCCTGGTCGGGCAGGCGGCAGCCCTGCTGCCCCGCGTCGTGCGGATCTTCGCTGACCTCGGCCGGCGCGGCCTGGGTGTGGAGGGCCCCCCGTTCCGCGTCGACCGACTGGAGCGGCTGACGCCGGGCGGGGCATCTCCCCTCGCGCCCGACTCGGTCCCGAGCCCGGCGCCGGCGGATCAGTGGATGGCCGTCCGCCCCCGACTCGAGCGGGTGCGGCTGCGGTTCCTGGCCGCGACCAGCCTGCGCGACTCCGGCCGGCCGGTGGAACGGCCGCTGCCCGGACCGGTGCTGCGGCGGTTGCGCGACCGGCTGTCCTCGCTCGCCGGCGCCTGGTGCGGCGGCCAGCCGGCGTGGGACTTCCGGCGGCTCGGCCAGCTCGCCGACGAGGTGCGCCTGGAGCACGACGAGACCCGCTGGCGGCGGCAAGAGCGGCGCAGCGGCCGGAGCCACGAGACCTTTCCGACCTCGGGCTTCGTCGGCGGCGCGACCTGGGCGGGGGTGCCGGAGGAGCTGTGGCCACTGCTGGTGGCGGGCGAGCTGCTCGGGGTCGGCAAGGGCTGCGTCTTCGGCAACGGCTGGTACCGCCTCGAGGACGCGGGCTGAACGGACCGCGACCCACCCCCCGCGTCGCAACGGACCGCGCGCCTCCAGACGCGCCTCGGGTGCTCCGGCGGGCCGCATGCGGGCCTGGAGGCCCGCGGTCCGAGGGGGATCGGTGGTCCGTGGGGGATCGGTGGTCCGAGGGGCTCAGCCCATCCGCCGCGGCGC
>CAYTJW010000085.1:0-12296 GCA_964438135.1 uncultured Thermoanaerobaculia bacterium | reverse complement strand
CTCTACCTGGTCCTGGCCGCGGACGCCCCGGTCGGCTTCGCCACCGGCCTCGTGCGCGCCCCGTCCGGTGCGGGCTTGACGAGCGCCCGGGTCACCGCGGCCGGCCTCGGCACCGCCGACCTGTCCCGCGACGGCGGGCGGTACGCGGCGGTCGCCTCCTGCGCCACGCCGACCCTCTCGGCCCTCCACCCGACCCTGGACGAGCAGGCCACGGGCACGATCCCCGGCCTCCAGCCGGGCCAGGTCGCGACCCTGGACCTCACCGTCACGCCGGTGCCGCCGACCGTGGTCGGTGTCTTCCCCGCCGCCGGCGCCGAGGCCGTGGCGGTGCTCTCCCCGGTCAGCGTCACCTTCTCCGAGCCCCTCGACCCGACCTCGGTCACCCCCTCCACCCTGCGCCTCGAGCTGGCCGACGGCCAGGGCCGCGGCACCGGCGCCTTCGTCGCCGGCACGGTGACCCTGGTGGACGGCGTCACCGTGGCGTTCCGGCCGGCCCTGCCCATGCCGCCGGGCCGCCGCTTCCTGGCCCGCTTCACCGGCGGCGTGCGGGACGCGGGCGGCGTGCCCTACCAGGCCGGCCCGGTCACCTGGTCCTTCACCACCTCGACCGTCGTCGCCCCGGGCGGCCAGGTCCGCCCCGAGCTCTTCCACCTCGGCCTGCCGGTCGACGGCGTGGCCCCGGTGTGGGGCGACGAGCACGCCCTCCCGGGCGCCGGCTGGTCTGTGTCCCCGTACCTCGCCGCCCCGGTCTCGGACCCGCTCCTCGACACCTACCAGGCCGACGCGACCGGCGCCTTCTCCGGCAGCGTGGGTCACCCGCCGGGCTTCCCGGTCGAGCTCGGCTCCGAGGTCTGGGTCGCGGTCCTCGACCCCCAGGGCGCCATCGCCGAGCGCTTCCGCCTCGGCCCGATGACCACCCCTGACGGCCGCGGCTTCGTCGCCCCGGCCAATGAGCCGGTGACCTTCCACCTCACGGTCGAGGCCGGCGACTTCCCGTTCGAGGTGCCGCTCGGCACCTACACCGTCGACGTGCCGGAGGGCGCCTTCGCCTCCCCGACCCTGGTCCGCCTCACCCCCCTCGACCCGGCCACGGTCGGCGTGGCCACGCCCCCGGGCATGGCCCTCGGCGCCTTTCTCGACCTCGACTTCGAGGGCCAGGCCGCCGACACCCTGCGCCTCAAGATCCCGGCCCCCGCCGGCATCTCCCCCGACGCCCAGGTCTTCGTCGGCACCCCCCTCGACCTGCCCTGGGGCCGCCGTCTCCGTTTCCTCGACGTCGGCGGCGTCCTCACCGAGCCCGCCGCCTCCTACCTCTCCAACGACCCCTCCCTCCAGCCCGAGCCCTCCCCCGGCACCAAGCTCCTCGACGGCACCCGCACCTGCGCCGACGTCATTCGCGAGGGGCTGTCGAGGTGCTTCATCGCGTCGCTGCTCGGGGAGCTCTCGGCCCGGGGCGCGGCGGCGTTCTTCTACGAGCAGGGTGGCCAGTGGACCCTGCTCGCCGGCGGCCTCAGCGACTTCGGCGCCTCCGTCGGCTTCTCCAACTCGGTGTTCTACGACTTCTACGCCGACCAGTTCGTGTTCGACCCGCCGGTCGAGGACTGGAGCGGACACGTCCTGCTGCCGGTGCGGCTCGACCAGCCCCTGACCGTGGTCGAGCAGGACCGCGCCACGGGCTGGATCATCCGCCGCTTCGGTCTTGGGGAGTTGGCGCTCGACCCGCTGTTTGCCGAGACCACCCTGGGGCAGCCAGCGTCGCCGCCGATGCTGGTGGACGCCTACCCGTTCCAGCTGGTGCGGTTCGGCGCGCCGCCTCAAGGGGTGACCTACCCGCTCACCCTCGGCCTGCGGGCGGTCGGGCTGTCCGCGACCTCGGTCAGGCTGGAGGTCGACCCGACCTACGGTCTGGCGTCGGGCAGCAGCGTCGGGGTGTGGGACGTCGAGCCGACCTTCCCGACGGCCGACGACGCCACCCGCCAGGCGCCGCTCGAGCTGGCGGCCGTGGACCCCGGCGCCCCGGAGTGCGACGCCGACGCCTGGAGCCACGAGGTGACCGCGGCGGCCGACCTGCTGGTTCTGGTCAGCCCGGGCGACCTCGACCCGGCGACCGAGGTGAGCCTGACCTTCGACCGTCGGCTGGCGGAGGACATCGACCTCGAGCACGTGGCCACCCTCACCGACCTCGGACCCACCGAGTCCTGCCCGGGCGCGGGCAGCGAGGCTGTCCCCCTCCGCGCCACCCTCGACTCCACCCGCACCGTGCTGCGCCTCGCTCCCCAGGGGCTGCTGCCGGCCGGGCACCGGTTCCTGCTCGCCCTCGACCCGCGGGCGATCGTGGTGGGTCCTTCGGCACCCGGCGACCCACCCGCGGGCCTGCCCTACTTCGCCACCGCGCCGCGCACGTTTCTCTTCGCCACCCGGCCGACGCCGGGCGAGGCGATCGCGGCCGGCAGTGCGCCGGACGTGACCGACCTGCTCCAGCTCGGCAACTTGCTCCTCGGCTCGGGCTTCGACGGCCGCCTGTACGCGCTGGACGCGTCGCGGGTGGCGGCGGCGACCGGGCTGGGCGAGGTGACCCCGTTCGCGCACTCGACGAGCGCCGCGAGCCAGCTGCGAGGCCTGGCCACGGACGGCCACGGACGGGTGTTCACGGCCGCTCTCCTGGGTGCGACCTGGACCGTGAAGGCATTTCGAGTCGAGGACATCCTCGCGGTCGAGGGCGGCGCGTTCAGGCCGGTCGATGGTGGCGCCAAGGTCTCCTACGCCCTGGGCACCGACAGCGGCCTGCTCGCGTCCGAGATCCTCGCCCTCGGCGTCATGCCGACCGGCACGCCCACGGACCTCGAGGTGGTGGTCCAGGACGAGAGCGAGGAGGCGCTCGCGCCGGCCGCCTTCTGCGCCCGCTACGGCTGCACCGTGGACGGGCCGGACGCCGCCGGCAACCTCGTCTTGAGCCAGCTCGCCGTGCCCGGCACCGCGCCGGAGCACCCACGACCCACGACCTGTGGCGGCGAGTGCCCCTATGACCGCCTGCAACGGGTGTCGGTCGACGACCTGTCGACGGGCAAGACCTGGTCGCGCGACGCGGAGAGCCCGGGCTACGACTTCTGCTCGGGCGAGGCGGGCGTCGCCGCCTTCGACCCCCTCGCCGTGCCGGCTGACGCCCTGCTCCGGGTTCGCCGCAACCGGGTCGCCCTCGGCTACCTGGCCGTGCTCGGCTCGGGGATCACCGTCGTCGATCTCAACCGCGGCTACGGCCTGCCCACCCCGAGCCAGCTGGGCCGGAACCAGTGCGACCGTCGCCTGGGCGCCTTCGAGGGGTCCGAGGTCGACATCTCCGACTGCTGCCGCGACGACCAGCGCGACCCAGTGACCGGCGACTGCCCGCCGCGCCTCTCGGACGGCGCGGCCCTGACCCCGGCGGTGGCGCCGGTGGTGGCCACCGGCTGTTCGTCGGGCACCTGCAGCCGCGGCCTGGGCGCGATCCACGCCTTCAGCCCCCTGCTCCACGTCGGCCCCTACCACACCCTGGCCGAGGTCGACGAGCCGGGGACCCTCCTCCTCGCAGGGCAGCCGAGCTGCACCCTGGAGGTCAAGACGCGCAAGCTCGCGGGCGCAGGGCAGTGGGAGCGGACGCGGGTCACCCTGCGCGACGTGGCGGTCGCCACCGACGCGTCCTGGATGGACCACGGCGTCACCGGCGGCCTGGACGGGGTGTTCACGCGCAGCCGGGAGCCGGAGACCGAGCCCCGCACCGGCGACCTGGTCTTCGTGTCGCTCGGCGAGGCCGGGGTCTACGTCTTCGACGTCAGCGACCGGCACCTCGGCGAGCAGACCCTGGTCGGCCACCTGCGCGTGGCGGGGCACTCGGCCTTTCGCCTGCAGGTCGACTCCTCGCGCGGCCTGCTGCTGGCCGGTGGGTTCGCCGACGGCGTCCCGATCCTCGACGTCTGGGACGTCGCCGCGGTCAACGGCGCGCCCGAGATCCCGTGCCACCCGGGCGCGCCCGACTGCCCGGCCGGCGCCGGCTTCGTGCCGCGGCCGGTCGTGACCCTCGAGGGGGTGGCCTGGGTTACCAATCACCTGGGGGTGGACACCTCGGGCACCGGCCTGGTGACCACCTGGGGCGGCGGTGAGGGGGCCGCGGTTCGACCGTTCTCCGGCCCGGCCTTCCACCTCGAGGGGCTGTACCGCCCGCGCGAGGCAGGGGGCCAGGCTGTGCCGCGACCCGAGCTCCGCGAGACCGGGCAGCTGGTGCCTCTCGGCATCCCGGTGGCGGTGACCCCGGCGCTCGAAACCGCGGCCGCCGCTGCCTCGGAGCAGCAGTACACCGCGGCGTTCCGCCTCAGGGTGGCGCTGCCCGGCAGCCTCGGGCCGACCCTGACCGCGCGGGTCCAGAGCCTGCGGCTCGAGCCGGAGCAACGCCTCCTGGCCCAGAGCGACCTGGGGCCGATCCTGGCCCTGCCGGGCGGCCCGGGGTGGCCCGAGCCCGAGGTGACCGTCACCCTGCGGCGCCAGGCCGAGGCTGTCGCCGACCCGCTCGGTCGGCTCGACGACGACTTCAACCACTACGTGTCCGACGAGGTGGTGCTGCTCCTCGCCGACCCCCGGGCCAGGAGGGGCTACACCCGCCAGCAGCTCCCAGGGGAGAGCCCGGCCGACGAGGAGAGCCAGTGCCGGCGCTGCAGCTGGCCCTCCTACCTGCCGCAGGACACCACCACCCCGGTCAAGGAGCTGCTGGCTGGCGGGCCCTACCTGCGGGTGTTCCTGGACCTCGCGGCGAGCCCGGAGGCGGCCGGTTTCTTCGCCGCCCAGGGCGCCAACTACCCGGCCCCGGCCGCCGGCGCCGAGGCCGTGGCCTGGGCCGACGCGGTGCCGTCGGCGGTGCAGGTCTCTCTCGCCGAGCCGGCGCTCAACCCCGCCATCTGGTCGCCGGGCGAGGCGGGCGTTGCGGTGTCGCTGGTGTCGGGCGAAGCCCTGCTTGAGGCCACGGACTACGCCATCGCGGGCAAGGGGCTGGCCCTGAGCCTGGACCGCACCTACCGTTCCGGAACGCTCGGCTACGGCCCCCTCGGGTCAGCCGGCTGGCACTCGCGGCTCTTCGCCCACCTGCGCTACCTGCCGATCACCCAGGAGGTGGAGTACCACGACGGGCTCGGCAACGTCCGCCGGTTCTACAGGTACGCGCCCGAGGGCAGGGAGGGCTACGAGTCGGACCTCAACGAGCTCTACCTCACCCCCAAGGGCCTGCCGCTCAAGCTCGAGCACCTCCGCGGTGGGGCGGGCTGGCGCCTGACCGACGCCCAGCACGGCACCATGGTGTTCGACAGATCGGGGCGCTTGCGGGAGATCTCGGACCGGCTGCGCAGCAGCACCATCCGGCTGACCTACGACGCCGCGGGGAGGCTGGTCCAGGTCGTCGACGACCAGGGCCGCGTGTTCCGGCTCGCCTACCAGATCCAGGTGCCGGCCGGGCCCGGGGCATGGGCCAGCAGCCAGTACGGGCTGCTCGACACATTCACCGACTTCGCGGGTCGCAGCGTGGTGTTTCGTTTCGACCCGCAGCGACGCCTCGAGCAGGTGGGGCTACCGGAGGTCGCCACCCGCCCGGCCGGAGGCTACTCCGCCGGCGGGTTCCCGTTCGAGGGGGAGGAAGGGCGGCCGACGCTCCGCTACCGGTACCTCGAGGCCGGTGACGAGGGAAGCGTGGACCCCAGCTCGCAGGCCCTGCCCCTCCACGGCCAGCTGGCGGGCTTCCGTCTCGAGGGCTTCGAGCAGCCGCGCTTCGGACCGAACGCGGGCGTGCTGCGGGCTCGGTTCGGGTACAACCGACTGAGCGGTCGGGTGGTCGAGGTCGGCTACCCGACGCCGGGTAACCTCAACACCCGGTCGGCGAGCGTGCGGTGGTCTCTCGCCAGCGGCCAGGACGACGCGGCCGCCCCCGCGGCAGGGGTCGACATCGTGGCGCCGTGGGGCGAGGGCTCCCACCTCGAGCTGCTCGAGGGCCGGGTCAGGACGGTGACGACTCACGCCGTGCCGGCCCTGGCTCCGAGCGACCCGGATCCGGAGCCCGGCGGTTCACTGCCGAGCCATGATCTGACCGCAAGGCTGGACTACGACGAGCGCGGGCGTGTGACTGCCGTCAGCTCTGCCGACGGGTCTGAGACCGAAACGGAGTACGTCGACACGAGCGGTGACAGGCTTCTCGCTACCCGCCCCAGAGCCGTCGTCGTCCGGCGCGCCGCCGCGGCGCCGGGCACGGAGGAAGGCTACACCCAGACGACCACGACCTTCGGCTACGGCCCTCTCGAGTACTCGCCGGCAGGGGAGCTGACCGAGGCGAGCGGGGCGGTGCCGGGCACCCTGCCGACCTCGATCTCGGACCCCGAGCAGCGGCGTGTCATCCTGGCCCAGCCCTACCAGCGCGCCGACGGGTCCCTGGCGCAGGAGACCCTGCCGTCCGGGTACCCGGACGACCACGGCGACCCCGCCGACCCGGACCGCCTCCTGGCCCGGAGCGACATGGACCGCTTCGCCAGGGTCACCGAGAGGGTCACCCAGGGCACGCCGGGCGAGCCGCCGGTGCGCGTCACGCACGCCTACCTCGGGCGCGCGGGTCGACCGGAGACGAGCCTCCTGTACCGCGTGGAGCAGGGCGGCGACGTGGTCACCCTCGACTACGACCGGTTCGACAACGTGTCGAGCCGCACCTCGACCATTTCCCGCGACACGTTCCTCAACGACGAGTGGGATCGGCCGGTAGAGGAGGTGCTGGCAGGGGAGGGGAGCCGGCTGCCGGCGGTGGGCGCTACCGTCCAGCGGGCCTACGACCGGGCCGGGCACCTCGTGAAGGAGAGGCGAAAGCAGACCGGCAGCGGCCTCACCGGCGGCTGGGTCGAGACCCGCTACGAGTACAACGCCCGCGAGCAGCTGGTGTCGGTCACCGAGACGGGGCTCGCAGGAGAGAGCCCCGGCGATCCGCCAGTCCGAGAGGCGAGCGCGTCGCTCGTCTACGACGTGTCCGGGAGGCTGGCGGCCGAGACGACCATGGGCGGCGTGGTCACCACCTACCGCTATCACGAGGGCTCGTCCCGTCTGGCCGGCGTCACCACCGGCGTGTCGGGAGAGCGCCTGCTGGGCTTCGACGAGGTCGGTCGGCTGGTCTACCAGACGGACGGCGACCTCGGTGTCTGGCGCGGCTTCCACGACGCCTGGGGCAATCTCTACCGGGAGAACCTGCCGGACGGCAGCCGGGTCGCACGGTGGTTCGACCAGGCCGGAGGGCTGAAGCGGGAGGACATCGAGTCGGCGCCGGATCCGGAGTTCCGCCGCCTGCTGGCGCGGACGCTGTACAGCCCCACCAGCTACGGCGCGGTGTCCGAGGTCAAGCGGCTGGTGGACGAGGGGGGTGAAGGCGAGGCGGACGACGCCTACGAGACGGGGCGGCAGTACCGGTACGCAAGCGGGCGTCTGCGGCGGTTGACGAGGGGGGCGACCGGCACCCCGCACCGCACCGAGGCCTTGTACACGTACGAGTCAGGCAGCGGCCGGCTCGCGTCGGTCGCCGATGCCTTCAGCAACCGCACCGAGGTGGAGTACGCGGACGGCTTGGTGGTGCCGGCGCGGGTGGTCGTGCACGAGGCCGGGTCGGACCTGGCCCTGACCACGGAGCTGAGCCACGACGCCCTCGGGCGGGTCGTGGAGGAGGCGATCGGCGGCAGTCACACGGCGCGGCAGCTGGACGAGGCCGGCAACCTCCTGAGCCAGACCTCGGCCGGTGTGACCACCGTGGCGACCTACGACGGGCGGGGATTGCCGCTTGCCAGGAGCACCGCCGGCCTCGACCAGGGAGCGAGGCTGGGCTACGACCTGGACGGCCGGGTGCTGGTGGAGGAGACCCGGCGCACGGGCGGCGCGGAGCTGACCCGCTTCGGCTACGACGCGAGCGGCCGCCTGGCGAGCCGGATCCTGCCGGGGCCGGCCGTGGAGGAGGTGTTCAGCTACTACCCGGACGACACCCTGTTCACCCATCAGACCCGGCTGCGCAGCGCGGCCGGGGAGCCGCTGGTGGTCACCCACCACTATGACGGTGCCAACCGTCTCACCCACCGCACACTCAACGCGGAGACCTTCGCCGACGGGCTGCCGGAAGGGCTGGCGCCCCTGGACGGCGGCGACCAGTACCTGTGGGACGGCCAGGGGCGGATGCTGAGGGCCGAGGCACTGGACACGAGCGGGATGCCCACTGACCCGGGCGCGGTCTCGACCAGCTACGACCTGCGCGGGCTGGCCGTGAGCGAGTCCACGAACCAGCTGGGCGGTGCGCTGGAGCGCCGCTTCGACGCCTTCGACGACCCGGTGGCGGTGCTGCTGCCGGCCGGCCTGGGGAGCTTCGGGCTGGTGTGGGGTTTCGGTGGGACGTTCGACACGCTGCACCGGCCGACGCGGATGTATGCGGTGGACGGGAGCGGGGCGGAGGTGGCGGGAAGCGGGCTCGGGGCGCGAGCGGCGTGGGGCGGTGGCGGCCGGCTGCTGGAGGTGGTCAGCGAGGGCGGGAGCGGGCTGACCCAGGGTCTGGAGTACTCGCACCCGGGCGGCAGGCTGTCGCTCGGGCGGCTCGGCTGGTCCGGCGGCACGCTGGGTGAGACAGCGTACGGCTGGGACCTCGGCGCGGGGTTCAAGCAGGGCCGCCTGGTCTCGGGCGGGGAGGGGCAGCTCGACGGGCTGAGCGGGATGGGCTGGGAGTGGGCGCCGCAGGGAGGGCGGCGGCTGGGAACGGCCAGGGGCCTGGACACTTGGTCGTACGGCTTCGGGGCCGGCGACGACATGCGGACCGTGGTCGAGGGGTCGGTGGGCCTGAGCCAGCTCGTGCCGGGCCTGCTCGGGCGGACCGAGAGCCGCACCCGGCCGGACGGGACGGTGGAGGCCATCCGCTACGACGCCGAAGGGCGGCGGATCGAGGACGGCCGGCTGCGGTACACGTGGGACTGGCGCGGCCGGCTGGTGCAGGTGGACGTGAAGACAGACGCACCGTCCCACGCGGGCGAGCGGGTGGCGTACGGCTACGACGGGCTGGGGCGGCTGCTGAGGAGGGCCGAGTGGGGAGCGGTTCCCGAGGGGGGGACGGACGGCGACCGGCGCTTGATTGCCGAGCGGGTGCTGGTGTGGGATGGGGAGACCCTCGTCGCCGAGGCCGGGCTGAACCACGAGGGGCAGGTGATCTGGCGGCGTCTGAGCCTGCCCGGGCCGACCGGCCTCGACGACGCGCCACTGGTCCGGGTCGAGGACAGGCTGGTCGTGGGCACGCCCACCGCGGCCGTGTACGCGCTGGCGCGGGACGAGCTGGGAAGCGTGATCGGCGTCTTCGAGGACCGCGCGGTGGAGCCCGGCTCACCGCCGCCGCTGGTGGCGCGGGTGCACTACACCCCTTACGGAGAAGCCCACCTCGAACGTGGACCCGAGCTCCTCTCCCTCAAGCTCGACCCGGAGGTCACCTCCGCAGGAGGCGAGGACCAGGTCGAGCCGGTCTCCGGGGAGAGCTACCCCGGAGCAGTGGTGGTGGAGACCACCATTCCCCTTGACCCGGCAAGCCTCGACGCGGGGGTATGGCTCAAGTGCTCGAGCGCAGTCCTGCCGGCCTGGCACACTTGCCCCGCGGCGACCTTCGTGGTGGCACAGGACGAGGCGGACATCAGCCGGCTGGTAATCCTGCCCGTGGACGGATGGAGGGTAGGCGAGCAGTACCAGCTGACGCTCCTGCCCGAGCTCGAGGACAGATACGGCCGGCCCATTCGGCTGCCGCCGGAGGAGAAAGACGGGCTGGTGATCGCCCCAACCGCTGCGACGGACGACCGCCCGCCGAGCATCAACCCGAATCCGCGCCTCTTCCCGCTTGTCTACGACAGCGCGGTCGCGGCGGCCGACACGCTCGGAGGGGCCGTTCCCAAAGGCCAGAACCTCCTCTTCCAAGGCGCATGGACCGACCCCGTGACCGGGATCGCCTACCACCGCGCGCGCTGGTACGACGCCAGGTCCCTCAGCTTCCTCTCCCCAGACCCCATGGGGGATATCGACAGTCCGAACCTCTACAGCTTCGTCGCCTGGCAGCCGCACATGGCGACGGATCCCACCGGAGAGATCGTCGAGACTCCTTGGGATCTGATATCCGCTGGCTTCGGTACCGGGATGCTCATCTACCACGGAGCTACCGGGAACTGGGAGGAAGCGGAAGTCGATGCCGCGGGAATCGCCCTTGACCTTGGAGCGGCCCTTATCCCTGGCGTTCCGGGGGGCGTCAGCGTAGCCAATCAGGTGCGCCGAGGGCTGCGGTACGGCATTCGCGCAGGGCAGGTCGTCGACCAGTCGGTCAACGTTGCCCAGGGTATCCACGGCGCCGAGATGGCGTTCCATGAGGGCCATCCGGTGTGGGGCACTTTCAACGCGGCGATGGCGGCGTTTGGTGGCCTCCACCTCGCGAGGAATCCCTGGAGACCTCAGTTCGATCTTCGTCATGCCCCCATGGGATTCGGAGGTATCAAGAGCGTGGCCTTCAACGAAGCCGCCGACGCCGCGCTTGCTGGGCGCAGCGTCTCACGTTTGGGCGGAGTCGTTGAGACCGGGCCGATGACCTGGACCATGCCGAGTGGCCGCGTGGTAACCGATCAGGCCGAGTATGTATGGCGCATGCGTCATCGTCATCGGTCAATGGTCCTCGGGCGTGCTGGCCGCGAGGCTCACGCCGCGAGTGAGATTCGCGCTGTTGGGTTTGAACCGTCAGCTGTCAGGTTGACCGAGGGTCCCCGGACCTTCATGCCTGAGGCAGTCGAGGACCTAGTCGGGAACATCCACTACCTGGAGATCAAGACAAGCGGATACTACTCTGCATCCTTCTCGAACAACATCTTCCCGGCGGTTATTAGTGCCGGAAGGCGCGGTGTGCCGTTCACACTCCGTGTTCACCAGGGCGTGGTCCTAAGCCGTCCACTCGAGAGGTTCATCCGGAAAGTCCAAGCGAGGTTCGGCGGGGACATCATCAGGGTGCCGTGATGGAGATTCGCCTCTTCAGCCTGGATGCCGCGTTGTGGTTTGAGGCGCTTGACAGCAGCTTGGCTTGCTCTTCCATAGGCGTCCCCAACCGATTCGGTCTGACGTTTGCGCGCGCGTTACGTCGGCGGCTCTCGCAGTGTGAGACAGTTGCAGAACTGAGATCGGCTGGTGCAGTCGGAGTGGTCCTTGCGAAATCCGGCATTCGGTTCCAATCCCCCGGGTTCGTCGCCTCGGTTGCGCACGCATTGGCGGCAGCCTCGCACTACGACCCGGGTGAGCGAATAGACATGGCCAACGAGGTGGAGTCCTTTGTGTTCGGCCATGGCTCCCACGGTTCGACGATTCCCCCGTCACTGCGAGGTATCGGCGTCTACTCCGTGCTGGCTCGATCCATCGCTGAGCGTTGTGGTGCGTGGATTCAAGCTATTGATGGTCAGAGCTTTACTGCAGAAGTCGCTGAGATCCACGGGAGCCACAGGATCGAGGAGTTCGCCGCCGCGGCTGCAGACCTCCGCGATGTCATGACTTCGGTACGAGTTCACCAATGTGACTTGTGCTGCATCGTCGGCGCTGACCAACTGCCTGCTCCGTGAGCCGGAACAGGCTCGGTTGCAGGTGTCCGCTGGTCAGAACCTGATTCCGAGCAGGCTACCTTCGGGCCTGTCGTCGGTGAGCCTGAGGCGGACGAAGCTGTCGATGTCGAAGCCCTCCGAGAGCTCCCGGCGTGGCAGCGCAGCTACGTGTCAGCGTGAGCCGCACGAAAAGCGACGAGCGCTCGTCAGTCGCGCTCACGCGCGCGCGAGGGGAGCGCCGGAGCGGTCCGCGGACGGGTGGTCGAGTGGCTGTGCTGGGCGACGAGGGTCGCGGAAGTGGTGGTTCAGTCCCTGGGTGGGTGCGGGCGGGCGAGGCTCGCGCCGATCGTCCGGCGTCGGGGAGGCTCGGCGGGGGAGGCGGTGGGTCAGGCTGCGGGCGCGGCGGCAGGGGAGTCTGGCGGTCTGGTGCGGGGGCAGGAAGCGCAGGTGATGGCGCGGTTGGCGGCGAGGCGTGCGGCTCTGGCGTTGGCGCGAGCAGATGCGAGGTCGCCGGGGATCGCGTCGCCGATGCCGAGGTACATCTCGTCCGGGGTCTGGCCTGAGAAGGCCGAGTGGGGCAGCTCGGAGTTGTGGGAGTGGACGAAGAATGCGACCAACCTGCGTGTCGGCTCCCGGGCTGTTCCGCGGGGGTGTTCTCGAGGTGAGGCGTGGCGAATG